>DATMYU010000685.1:0-2377 GCA_035560775.1 Desulfosporosinus sp. | reverse complement strand
CATTAAAATTCTAAATACTGCAAATGCTCAGCAACCTCAACGCGTTGGATGGGGACTTATTTTTAACAAAAGCGTCACCCATTACGAGTCAGAACGTACTTCTTTTAGCACACAGGCAGCGATTAAAACAGAAGATGGCAGAGAAATCAATGTGGACCTTCAATTAAACCTCAGCAGAGAATTTATTTCGAAGAATGAGATCAATATACGTGCCAGTGATAGATCAAAAGTAGATCCACTAGTCGTCAATTACAGCGCTGCAAGCGCAACTGTTACACAGGAAAAATATCAATTTGATATTGATGCCAATGGTACATTAGATCAAATTTCTTTTGCCGGTCCCGGTAGCGGTTTCCTAGCCCTAGATCTTAATAAAGACGGCATCATAAACGATGGGAAAGAACTCTTTGGACCAAACAGTGGAAACGGCTTTTCAGATCTAGCGAATTATGATATGGACAAAAATGGCTGGATTGATGAGAATGATACCATCTATGAAAAACTACGGATTTGGACAAAAGACGCAGAGGGCAACGACCATTTATTTGCACTGGGTGAAAAAGGAATTGGAGCTATTTATTTGGGAAATGTCAATACAAGCTTTGCCCTAAAGAATACCAGCAACCAGTTAGATGCACAACTACAAAGAACCGGTATTTTTCTAAGAGAGAACGGTACTGCAGGAACTGTTCAACATATCGATTTAGCGATATAACGGTTTTAAGAATCTTGACGCACATCCCCCTGGAATAGAATATCGATGGAGAAGATTAATTCAAGCCTGACAGAACTCCAGAGCGATTGATCAGTATAATGTCCGCTTTCAAAAATAGTAATGTCAGTGATAGGGTTGATATGGAGATAATTATTCCGACGGCAAAACCTGAACAGGAATTGCTAAGGCCCGAGGTTCTGATTTGCCATTTATTTCGAGATTAGTGCTTGCAAAGATAATACCTACCACCTTGGCTTGATTATCTATGACCGGACTACCGCTATTACCGGGATTAATAGGTATATTGATATCAAAAATTTGGTTGAGGCTATTCTTTATAGTATGAAATCGACCTACTTCACCTCTCTGTGATATCTTCTCAAACCCCAAGGGGTTGCCGATAATGGTCACGGTTTCGCCGCTTTGCACCTTGTCTTTCCTGTTAAGTGCTATGGTGGGAAGGTCTTTCCCTTCTATCTGCATGATAGCTATGTCTACATCCGGGATAACCTCATAATGTTTGGAGTAATACACCGTTCCATCACCAAAGCGGATAGTAATCGTGCTAGCGTTGGCTACGATATGTTGATTAGTTATTATCGTACCTGTTGGGGATATATTAAACCCTGTGCCCTGTTTTACCTCTGTATTAAGAAGACCCTTTGTAACAACAGCCTCTATGCTTACTACCGCAGGTTGGCATTGTTGAACGATATCGTCTTCCTTTAAAGCCCTATTCTGTTCTAAGAAATTCAGCTTATCAGATAAGAGATAAGGGAAATTAGGCATGGAAAAGGCTATAAATGCTAATATAATCAGACTGGCTACTAATTTTCTAAAGTAGCCAGATTTTTTTGTGCTCACTATTTCGTCGTCTTCAAATTGTTCCTCGTCAGCCTCTTTATTAATTAATTCGTCATCGTTCATTGTTGCCTCCTTTAAGAAGAATATATCAATTGTATCACTTCCATCACGGCTTTTCCGCAAGGTTGAGCCGTTTTTTCGTTTGAAACACATAAATTCAAGGCAACAAAAAATCTAGTGTTATTTATGATTCTAGCAACAGTAGCAATCTTAAGTAAACAAGCATATCTTATCCTAGGCTTGGATACCAAAGCGTTATGGGCAATCCGTAGCGGCTAACGTCAAAAAATTTAAAATAGTTCATGGTTTACCCTTTCCCATTTTTGGAATAGCATCGCATTTCAGCTGTACCACCGCAAATTCATATTTGGATGTAATTGGCATGTAAATGTCCTTGATATAGCACTGGATAGCTTGTCCAGTGTTCCAGACCCTCTTTTTGGTCAGGAAACTGACGATATAACTTACCGAATAATTTCGACAGGTATATATTAAGTAGAAGGACGGTGCCTTATATTGGAACAAGAAGGATTAACAGGTAAGGTTATATGGCCTTTTGATCCAGAGTATAAACAAGCTAGACAAGAGTACAACAGAGATATAAATGCATATCCGATAGCAATTATATATTGCTATCATAATCAGGATGTAGCCAATGCTATTCTTTGGTCAGAAAAAAATCAAGTAAGACTTCGTATTCGCTCAGGGGGACACAACTACGAAGGCTATTCGACCGGAACGGGGAAACTGGTAATTGACACGACACTAATGAATCATATAGAAATAGATACCATTAAT
>DATMYU010000684.1:0-3042 GCA_035560775.1 Desulfosporosinus sp. | reverse complement strand
ATCCTACACCCTTTAGATTGTCGGGTGTAGGATGAGAATGACGTTCAATCAAGGACAGCGGAGATGAGAGCGGCCTTGGCCAACCTTTTCGTGCCGTGGCGACCAATATAACGGGCAACTTCACCACCACCCGCGGAAAAGCCGATTAAAGTAGTGCTCTCCAGGTCAAGCGCTTTGATGAGCTCCGAGAGGTCATCGGCATAGGTATCCATGTCGTTGCCGTTCCAGGGCTGGCTTGATCGTCCATGACCACGACGGTCATGAGCAATACAGCGATATCCGTTGGAGGCCAGGAACATCATCTGAGACTCCCAGCTATCTGAATTTAGGGGCCAGCCGTGACTAAACACGACTGGCTGTCCCACACCCCAATCCTTGTAATAGATCTGTGTACCATCTTTCATTCTAAGTCGACTCATAATTTGCCTCCGTTTCGTTATTGTAACTAATTAGTCATTCAACATTGTTTCCGCGGTTTCATGAATATCCCGAGCAATGTGATAGAAATCGTCCTGAACGTCCTTTTTCACACCGTCCGTTTTTCTATGAAACCCTGAGGACACCACTGACATCACTTACTACATCCTGTGTAGCTTGAGCCGCGGAATCCTTCACCGTCTTTGACTTCTTCCGCGCGATACTCATTATGGCTTCTACAGTGGTTACAGCTTTATTCTTGATATTTTTTCGTGTTTCTACTCCCGAGTTCAGAGCGAACAGTATTCCGATTCCTACACCGGCTGCGGCTATAACCCCTAATCCAACAACCGCTGCAAAGCACAGTTCGATTCTGTTTATGACAACAATCCTTTCAGCTGTCATTGGCGCTGCATTTACACTTCCTTTTTTCCAGCTTACCATGTTGTATTCAGACTCTGCAAAAATACAATAAATCTTGTCCTCTTTTTGTGTATTGATATACACAAAGCGAATCGTTGTATCCTTGTATTCTAATTTTACCAGGGTATTTTTCAGTCGTTGATTGGGCTATTTCTCAATATCTGCTAGAGATATATCGAGTTTTGTAATGGCTTCCTTTGGAGTCTGCAATCCGTGCACTATTCACCACATGATTAGACCCCTCATTCATTGTTGCAGTCCATTTATCTTGAATATTCATGAGTTCTCCATATTTAACCATAAAATCATCGCGTTTAGTTCCCAACTTTTTTACATGGGCACGATACTCAGCTTTTATATCATCCTGGACTACTCCAGCCTTTACTTTCATTTCGTCTAATCTTTTGTTAAGTTCTGCTAGATTTCTTTCCGTTTTTTCCATATACACGCTTCGTTTTTCCATAGTTTCATACCACCCCATCTTTTTATTACTCAGTTAAAAACTGAATTACACTCTAATCACTCTTACCACAAAAGCTATGCTCTAGGACAATAAGACCATGAGCAGCATCGCTAACCATACACGCACACCATCCCTTTTTTATCAAAGTGCCCCTCAAAGCGCGTCTACTTCATGACCGACCTTCCATTATTTATGTCGAGAAGTTACAAGATACAGTGGATTGGACAACTTGCAGCTTCTCTGCGTTGATTAATGCCTTCCATTGTTTAAGTGCTCCACCTTTATGGGATATTTTTCTGTCCACTCCCCTTCAGTGCACGTTTTTAAATCGATGTCAAAGGCGTTCAGAAATAACTTAGTAATCGACTTTTCGAGCAGTTCAAGATCCTTAGGCTCCCGACCCACATAGTTGGATAGATTCAGTTCTAGGTGGATGTTGGTATAATCCGTTTTTCTCGTTTTATGATATTTAAGATCATAGGCGACAAAGAGATCTAGGCTGATCTGTTTGTTTTCCATTAAACCTGATTACATACAGTTGTGTATAGTTGTTCTCAATACTTTTTGGAAACTCTTTCTCCCCGTCGCAAAACCGATGCCAACATTAATATTTTTGTCCTTTTTCATCAACTCACTCCCTGCCCTGGCTCGACCACAATTTACTCTCGATTTGATCCATCAGACGTAATGTCAATAGGACCATCTGTTTTTCAGCTTCTAATTCCTCCATTAAAGCCTTAATGATTTTGATCTTTTTTTCATTTCTCAAGTTACAAACAGATTGCATTGTTAGTCCTCCCTTCTCTATCCGTTGAGAATCAGGGTCCTAAGACTAAGCCATAAAGAAACCTTCGTCCATTTAACTCGCGCACTCTTCAAAACGTTTGAGAACGTCCTCCCAGTTGACTATGTTCCACCACGCCTCAACCCAATTTGCACGCTTGTTTTGGTATTTGAGGTAATAGGCGTGTTCCCAAACATCGCAGGTTAAGAGTGATAACACGCTCCCTATGCTTAATTAGTGTAAAATCTCCTTTAGCTCTGGCTTCCGCCAGTTTTCCTTCTGTCTTATTGAGCTCGTCCACGTAGGCTTTATGATGGACATCATGGTGGAGTCTAACAGTAACCTCGTCGCAATAGGGTTCTAGTGCATCATATGGGTAAGGCAAATCTGGTAATTGAAATGGCAAATGGATCTCCTCCTTTTTAGAGATACACCTCGCTATCACACTTAAATGACTTCATATTATTAAGGGTAATAAGAAGACTAACTAGATAGAGACTATCTGGACCAGTATCCCTTCCTCTAGTTATCATGATAACAAAAAAGAATGCCATTTTTATGGCATTCTTCTTGTATTTGGGAGCTATTCGCAAGCTTTAACCTTTAAAAACCTGTTTCTTTCCAAGATTGGTCTATCTATCCATCAAGACTAACCCAGCTTAATTCTTGATTTTTAATACCCCGTACAAATCGTGCTGTAAAGTAAAATGTAGAACCCTGACCCGGCACGCTTTCAAGGCCAACTGCTCCCTCCATTATCGTGACCAGTTCTCTAGTTATGGCTAGTCCCAGCCCTGTTCCTCCAAATTTCCTAGATTATATCGCTTGGTTTTTTTGGCCTGGTACCTCACGCATAAAGAAAACTTGGCTGGCGCCAAGCCGTCAGGCGTCGGCGGCCGCCTTAGTTGCACTTATGCTTAGAAAGTATATAACGTAAGTTTATACTTTCTGATAG
>DATMYU010000683.1:0-3819 GCA_035560775.1 Desulfosporosinus sp. | reverse complement strand
GATTATATGTATAAGAAAAAACTCTCCGAAAGCCCAAGCATGAGAGTGAAAACAATTAAGGCGATCATTGATGCACTTCATGAAAAAAATAAACCAGAAGAACAGCACTCTCGCAGAGTATCGGTATTATGTGAAAGTATGGGTAAAGCTCTCTGCTTGCCTGAAGCGGAATTTGAGGAACTTAAAATCGTTGGCTTATTACATGATATAGGGAAAATCGCTATAGAAGAAAGTATTCTCAATAAGCCTGGGAAGCTCACAGATGATGAATGGGATGAAATAAAGCGTCATCCAGAGATAGGCTATAGGATACTAAGCACGGTAAAGGATATGTTAGTTATGGCAGAATACGTACTATATCATCATGAGAAATGGGATGGTAGTGGATATCCAAAAGGGTTAAAGGCGGAAGAAATACCTCTGCAATCAAGAATCATAGCTGTTGCGGATGCTTATGATGCCATGACCAGTGAAAGAAGTTATCGCAGTGCTTTTCCAGAAGCAATTGCAATAGAAGAATTGCTAAGAAATGCTGGCTCACAGTTTGATCCAGAATTGGTAAGAGTATTTCTTAAAACAGTATTGGAGAAACCATCGTTTGAGGCCGATATATAAAAGAACAAGCTGCTGGAAGCATAAGTGCAACTTGGGCACCGCCGGCGCCTGCGGCTTGGCGTCCGCCAAGTTTTCTTTATACCTATACAGAAAGTATAAGTTTTGGGTGGCATAATTCGGGTGGTATAAGTGCAACTAGGTGGTCGTCGGCGCCTACGGCTTGGCGCCAGCCAAGTTTTCTTTATCTTACCTAGACACGCACCTATGATTTTGGTATGCTTTGATTGTAGCTGAAGGGTTTAGTTGCCAATAGAACTCCTAACCAGGGAGCAATTGAAAGAGTCCCCAGCTTTAATTAGCTGAGGACTTTTGCCATTCTCTCAATGAATCAGCACATACCAAATTCTGCGTTTGGACAAACTCTTTTACAAGCAGGTCTTCTGACAGGTGCATCACTGATGGGTTAATTCATTTGTGTTCGCACCTTCAGTATTAATTAGAGCCAAATGTAAATAATAGTGGCAACAAAAAGATCTCATTCTAGCGGATATTTCTAGTGCACGAGAAACGGTTTCACATCTTCAAGGGCCTTCTTTAAACCATCAAGGGCTTGTTCATTCATTTTCCCAGAATTGCGCATCCTTTGAAGTAGGTCTTCCGGGGTAATATTCTGAGTCTTCATTGTCGAAATGATATCTTTCTCATCTTTGGTTAGATCTTTCCATTCTCGCATAGTTAAATACCTCCTCGTATACTTAAAACAGTTACCTGTTTAGACTATAGCTTTTGAATTGTGGTATTTATCTATGCACACGAGGTAACCCTTAGAAAATTATTTATTGAGAGGTTGTAATTCTACAAGGGTGGATGTTCCTTGCCGGCTAAGTCGGATAAGCTCTGCGCCATCCTCAGAGACATAATTCTGATCTCCGGACAATTGAACTTCTTTCAGCAGACCGGCTGTGACGATATAGGCCATTTGGTCATTATAGACAATGACCTGGCTTTTAGCACCGACCAGTGCATGTGCATCTTCAAAGGGAATTGAACCTGTCCATTCAGTTTTCAGAGAAGGGCTGTCGGACATGTTTGAACGGTCTGTAATGCTTTTGATTTTAACAAGTTCATTGTTTTTGACTTCTCCTAGATACACTTTTCCTCCTCTGATTCCTAAAATCTTATCGTAATTGTTCCGAGAGATGAGTTTGCGCTTTCCAGCATCGAAGGCAATTACTGTTCGGGTAGACCCCACATTGCTGTCAATATATAAGGTTCCATGTTGGTCAGAGGCAACCATATTATCGATGCTCTCGCCAGTTTTATTTAAGGTACGTACGTTTTTCATGACATCTATTTCCATAAGCTGTTCGGTGGATCCTTTTTTTACCGTGAAATACATAAGATTAGTCGAGGTTGAGACTACTAACTCTTCGATTTTCCCGCCAGCTGGAAATTTGACCGTTTGATTTAAACGATTGTCTGGTTCGGTATCCTCGTTGCTACTTGGGAGTTCAAGCGTATATAGTTCTGTGGTTTGGGAATTTCCAGAATTGGAATTTTTATCGGCATAAAAATAAAGGAGGGTATTTCGATCCGGCAGCCATTGGTAGGCGAGAACACCCAAGCTTATATTGTTAGCAGAGGGCGATTCGAAAATAACTTTTTTCTTTTTGAAATTGTAAATTCTGAGTGTGCCATTGTCTAAATAGGCTAAATACTCCTTGGCGTAAGAGATCTGGACATTTTCAAGGTCGGAACTAGGAATGGTTGTTTTGAGTTGGGAAGTAATTGGCTCACTAGATACCGCTTGCGGTTCCATGACTTTTTCAACTTGGTAATTCAAAAGGGAGTATGCTCCAAATTGCAGGAGGAGCGATACTGATGTCCAGACGAATAGGATACGTAGTCTCTTCATTATGCGTAATTTCTCCTTCTTTGGTAGAGATTACAGGTACCCTAAGGGGTTACCACAAAGGCAGTCGGGAGATAGCGTTCACCAAAAATGTTCCAAAGACGGTTTAAGACCTTGCCGTTATAGACAAGTTCTGATGAAGAACCGCCATCGAGATTGACAGCATTCACCGCTTGATAATCAACCAAGACATTCATAAGATCACGCAAAGTTGCGCCGATACTCCAAGTCGGTTGTCGTCCGTCAATGACCACGAAAATGACGGTTCCATCAGCCATTTGTCCAATGCCTGTTCGGGGAGCAATTCCCCAACCGCCATCTCCGGAAATTACAGGTTTACTATCCACAATAAGATTAGGGCCAAAGGTAACTGCTTCGCGAATGTGTTTCTCTTCCAATTGATTGACCGTTATATTCCCGATGACCAGCTTCCCTTGGTCATCAAAACCAGCAATATTTTTCGCTATTGTTCCCGCATTGTTGTGGACCAGTTTTCCATCATGCACCGTTAAACCATCTGGGAAAGCTCCGTTTCCCTTACCATTAGGATCATAGAATCCTCCAGCATTAATTCCGGCAATCGCTCCCATATCCTTGACAAGATCGCTGACCCGTTCTCCTGTAACCCCAATCTCTTTGGTGATAGCTACTTTAACTCGTTTTGGGTCTTTAATCAGCATTACTTTACCTTTGAAGCTGGGACCGTTGATATCTTCGATCGTAATTCCCGAACTCGCATCGGCAATTACATTGGTACGTGCGATGGCTTGGTTACCACTGATACCTTGAGCAGCATTGCTGTTCATAATCCGATCTATCTCTGCTTGGGAGAGAAAGATTTGTACAACCTGCGGATGTCGTGATGTGTAAACTGAGCCAACGACCACGGCTTTGAGGGACTGGAAGGGTCCCCAGAACAATATAAATGGAGCGAGTATCGCTGAGAAAAATAGATTGAAACCCAAAAACACTAGAAACGTCTTTATTCGTTTAGTTCTCTTTGTTTTCATAGAAAACCTCTTTTCCTTCCTTAGTATTGACAATAGCATAATAAAATACGCCACGGATTTGCAAAATGGCTTTCTCCAATCAGACCAAACGCAGACCTAGCGTTGTTGCCTATTCCGAGTAAGGCTGTGATAGGTTATTTAGAAACGGGTATTATAATCGCAATTTGGAAACTGTTTAATCAATGATATGTCGTTAAAAGGGGATATTTATTTTTTATTGTAAGTCTTGACATAATCAACATATGAAGGTCACGAAATGGTAACAAATTTAGTTTAAGATAAGGAAAGACAAGAAGCACGTGTTTTTTATGTTAGAACAATAAATTATCAGGCAAACGACAA
>DATMYU010000682.1:0-7403 GCA_035560775.1 Desulfosporosinus sp. | reverse complement strand
CCTATATCAACGATATCTGCCATCAAGGTGGGCAAATAGAGGTCCGAAAGAACTTGTGCGAACAGAAGCACGATCACAACGGATATGTGTACAGTGTATTGCTTTAGAAATCTAAATAATTTAAGCATGAATAACAATCTCCAATCTTTAGTGATATAACCGAGTTAAAATCAATTCTCTCGACTCCCTAAAAGCTTCTTCAATGCGTCTAAGCCAACAAAGATATTAGTCAGTTCTTCCTGTGTAGCCTTATTTAGGACGTTGCCTAGATTTTCCTCTAACCGTTTATGAAAGTTATGATTTATTCCTGTAAAGTCAGGGGATATGCTAACATTAACAACTCTTCTATCTTCTTCACTACGCTTTCTTTCTACCATGCCCTGCTTCTCAAGTCGATCGATAATCCCTGACACAGTACTATTTGATAAACTAAGCTTGCAACTGAGTTCTGTGATTTTCATTGTTTTTTCTTTACTTAAAATTCCCATAACCATACCTTGAGGAGCAGTCATTCCAGGAGTCATGTCCTCAAAGACTTTATTCATACTGTGCTTAAATAAGATCATGACTTCCTGGAAAAGCTTTGCGACTTTTGCACTTTCATTTAAATTATCCATGTTCTCTCCCCTTTATCAGAATGTTTCGTGTGCGTATAGTTCGCATAACGTTATTTCGCCTACGAACTATAATACTCGATGATTATGTACTTGTCAAAAGGTATGAATTGTAAAATATGGGCGAGATTCTGAACAGGAAAGTTCTGAGAAGGTCCCAGGACTAGTAAAACTCTAGAGTATTGATTTGCTTTTTTGATTCAGATCGTGATTATTGGAGATTTTCTTTTAGCTTTTTTTAGAATGTGTTTTAAAGGAATGCAAGAACTTTTCATTTGGACAAAATTCGCCAAAGTATGATACAATAAGATGTTCTACAGCTTGTGATAAGGAGAAGGTAAACAATTATGAACGTCTTGACGGCTGAGAATCTAACGAAAAGTTACGGTGAAAAGGTACTTTTTGCCGATATTTCCTTCGGGATTGAAGATGGAGAAAAGATAGCGATCATTGGGGTTAATGGGACGGGTAAGTCGACTTTGCTTAAAATCTTGGCGGGTGTTGAATGGCCGGATCAGGGCAAGGTGACGAAGGGGAATAGTGTGAGCCTAGAGTATCTCCCTCAAAATCCGGAGTTTGAAGATGAGGCGACGGTCTTACAACAGGTATTTAAGGGGAATTCCCCGGTGATGCAATTGCTCAAAGAGTATGAAATGGCCTTAGAAAAGCTGAATGATGACTCGGAGCAGCCGAAGCTTCAACAAGCGTTGATCACTCTTGGACAGCGGATGGATGAGCTGGATGCTTGGCAACTGGAAAATGAGGCTAAAGCGATTCTGACGAAACTGGGGATTTCTAAATTTGATACTCTTGTTGGGACCTTGTCGGGTGGACAGCGAAAACGGGTGGCTTTGGCGAGTGCGCTCATTAACCCTACGGATATACTGATTCTGGATGAACCGACGAACCATATTGATAATGATACGGTGGATTGGCTGGAGCAATATTTGAATAAACGCAAAGGTGCGCTGGTCATGGTTACGCACGATCGGTATTTTCTTGACCGTGTCGTGGGTAGGGTATTGGAGCTGGATCAGGGAAAACTTTATCCTTACCCTGGAAATTATAGTCGTTTCCTTGAATTAAAAGTGGAGCGGGAAGAGCAGGTCGAGGCAACCGAGAGGAAACGACAAAATCTCTTTCGTAATGAACTGGCCTGGATGCGCAGGGGTGCTAGAGCCCGTACGACCAAGCAAAAGGCGAGGATCGATCGCTTTGAACAGCTGCAAGCAGATAAACCGGCGGATTACGGGGACCGGGTTGAAATGCCAGTTGGGTCGTCCCGTTTAGGGAAGAAAATCTTGGAGTGCAATCATGTGCAAAAAGGGTTTCCTGACCGTGGTGTCTTGATCAAGGACTTCAATTACATTCTCTTGAGGAATGACCGAATTGGAATTATCGGTCCCAATGGGAGTGGTAAGTCGACTTTGTTAAACTTGATCGCTGGTCGCTTGACGCCGGATGACGGGAGCATAGAATTGGGCGCTACGGTCAATATGGGGTATTTTACTCAGGAAAATACCTATTTGAATCCGGACATTCGCGTGATTGATGAGATTAAAGCGGTGGCTGAAGTGATTCCGACCTCCGATGGCGGCTTTATTACTGCATCCCAAATGCTGGAGCGCTTTTTGTTTCCACCGGCTGTTCAATGGACCCAGATCAGTAAGCTCTCCGGAGGGGAAAAGCGCAGGCTTTATCTGTTGCGAATTTTGATGGGTGCCCCAAATGTTCTCTTATTGGACGAGCCGACGAATGATCTGGATATTCAAACGTTGACTATATTAGAAGGTTATCTCGATGAATTTCCAGGTGCGGTGATTGCTGTGTCCCATGATCGATATTTTCTCGACCGGATTACGGATAAGATTTTTAGCTTTGAAGGTGAGGGAGTTATTCGGTCGTACGTAGGAAATTACTCGGACTATCGGGAACAAGTGTATGCAGCTGAGCAAGAGGTTGTGCAGGCCGCTAACTTAGCTTCTTTGGCAAAGACTTACCGAGATAAGTTTGTTCAGTCGGAAAAGGGAGAACCTGAGAGGAAGAAAGAACGCCCGCTGAAAATGACCTTTAAGGAGCAGCAGGACTTTGCGCAAATCGACGCTCAAATTGCGCAGGTGGAAGAGGACCTTCAAAAAAACAATCAGCTAATGAATGATATGGGTAGCGATTTTGGCAAGCTAACTGAGTTGGTTGCGATACAAAAAACTCTAGAAGAAAAACTGGATGACATGATGGATCGCTGGACGTATTTAAATGAACTGGCGGAAAAAATAGCAGAAAACAAGGGATAGACCACGAATGAATGGGTGATTAACAAACGTTTGGAGGAAGAATATTATGGATGAGAAGACACTTGAAGCGATGAAACGAGTTGTAGAAGAGAAAAAAATGAAGAGTTCCCAACAAGGTGGACCTTCGAAAGCTACGCAGAAAATCGGAGAGAAGAGAAAGGGCATTAAACGGCGTAAAGTCGGTGGAATGTTCGATAAATAAACGTTAGTCCTAATCTACTCTAGTCAATAAGGAGAGAAATTTAGTCATATGAGCATTTTAAATGTAGAAAACGTTAGCCATGGTTTTGGCGGGCGCAAGATTTTTGAGGATGTTAGCTTTCGCTTATTAAAAGGGGAGCACGTTGGTTTAGTAGGGGCGAACGGGGAAGGGAAATCAACGTTTCTGGATATTATTACAGGAAAACTTATGCCCGACAAAGGAAAAGTCGAATGGTCAAACCGAGTGACGGTGGGATATTTAGATCAACTTACAGTTCTGACTAAAGGGAAAACGATCCGAGATGTTCTCAAAGAGGCGTTTCAAGGGATGTATGATTTGGAGGCGGAGGCGCTTCAGATTTATGACCGAATGGGGAGTGTCTCGGAAGCTGAGATGAACAAGCTCTTGGAAGAAGTGGGAGAGATCCAGAGCATTCTGGAAAACAATGGGTTTTATACGCTCGATGCGAAGGTCGAAGAAATTGCGAATGGACTGGGACTCGGAGAAGTAGGGCTGGACAAAGATGTCGAGGATTTAAGCGGGGGTCAACGAACCAAGGTTTTACTCACTAAGCTCTTGCTCCAAAATCCCAGCATTTTAATCCTTGATGAGCCGACGAACTTTTTGGATGTGGAGCACATTGAATGGTTGAGGCGCTACCTCAATCAGTATGAAAATGCGTTTATCCTCGTTTCCCATGATGTGAGCTTTCTAAATTCTGTGGTGAACCTCATTTATCATGTGGAGAATGCTGGTTTGACTCGTTATACCGGAAACTATGAACAATTTATGGCGCTCTTTGAAACCCAGAAGGTTCAGGAAATTAAAGCCTATGATAAGCAGCAAAAAGAAGTGGACCGTATGGAAGACTTTATTGCAAAGAACCGGGCGCGGTTCTCGACGACTGGGCGGGCAAAGAGTCGACAGAAGCAGTTGGAAAAAATGGAATTGATCGACAAGCCAAGGGAGCGGATTCAACCAAAGTTTAAATTCAGAGAAGCGCGGACGCCGAGTAAATTAATTTTTGAGGCCAAGGATATCGTGCTGGGCTATGATGAACCCTTGACGCGTCCTTTGAATTTGGCTCTGGAGCGAGGACAAAAGGTAGCTATACGTGGGGTCAATGGATTGGGCAAGTCCACCTTGCTCAAGACGTTGCTCGGGTTTATCTCCCCTGTTTCTGGTGAAGTAGAACTTGGAGATTTTCTCTTCCCTGGCTATTATGAGCAAGAAACAAGTGGCAAAAATTATAAGACAGCGTTAGATGAAGTCTGGGGCGAATATCCAGGACTCTCGAATTCCGAAGTGCGTTCAGCCTTGGCGAGATGCGGTTTGACCAAGGAACACATCTCGAGCAAGATGATGGTATTGAGCGGCGGAGAGAACGCTAAAGTAAGACTCTGTAAGCTCATGCTGAAGGAGGTCAACTGGTTGGTACTTGATGAGCCGACCAATCATTTGGACGTGGATGCTAAGGAAGAGCTGAAGAGAGCGATCACAGAATATAGAGGGACTGTAATTGTCGTTTCGCATGAACCAGAATTCTATGAGGATTGGGTAACTGATGTGTGGAATCTGGAGGAGTGGACGACTAAGATTGTGTAATTAATCCCTGACTTTTTTGGATAATTGGGACTTCTGAGGCGTAGTCTGATATAATATTTGTAGCCATTGTTCATTTCCACAGTCTTGATATTTTATTTTATCCATAAGGAGAATAACTTCTATGACGGACTTGAAACGGGTAGCTTCGCTGGAAAAACCTCGGCTTGGGATTATGGGCGGAACCTTTGACCCGATTCATTATGGGCATCTGGTTGCTGCGGAAATGGCACGAGGTGAGTTTAATCTTAGCAAGGTGATATTTATACCCAGTGGGACGCCGCCCCATAAGATTACAAGAAACGTCACAGCCGCAGAATTGCGTTATGAGATGGTTGAAACCGCTATTCGGGATAATGCTGCTTTTGATATTTCTGCTCTGGAAATTGAGAGAGAGGGGCTTTCTTATACGGTTGAAACGTTGCGTATTTTACGTCGCGCTTGGCCGGACCATGATCTTTATTTTATCACGGGAACAGATGCTCTGATCGAGATCTTTTCCTGGCGTGAAGCCGAAGAAGTTTTAGCGATGATCCAATTTATTGGTGCAGCACGTCCAGGGTTCGATGCGTCTGATTTTCTTCATAAAGTCCAACTGGAAAACCCAGAAACCAAGGACAGGATTCACTATTTAGAGGTGCCTGCTTTAGCGATTTCCTCTACAGATATTCGATTGAGGGTTAGACGTGGGGAGCCTATTCGCTATCTTTTACCGGAGACTGCTCGCCTTTTTATTGAACAACACGGACTTTATACGGATGAAGAAATTGATGTCTGATAATCAACCTAGTTTAGTATACTCTGACTTGATTTGACCATACTAAAAACAATTAGTATTTAATTCAGGACAAGAGGTGACAGTTATAATGACAACAACACTTTATGTCGGAAATCTTCCGTGGAATACCACAGCTGATGAACTCGGGGAATTCTTTGGTCAATATGGACAAATTGAAAGCAGTCGGATTATTACCGATCGTGAAACTGGTCGCTCTCGTGGGTTCGGCTTTATCGAAGTCGATGAAGCGGATGCGGTACGTCTTGCTGAAGAGCTCAATGGTAAGGATTTTGGTGGACGACCTTTAACGGTGAATGAAGCCAAACCGAAACAAATGTAAAGGTTTTGCGGACAGTAAGGGAGACCCTCTGACACTTGTGGAGGGTCTCTTTTACTGCCGGTGGCTTTTTTGTACCTATACAGAAAGTATAAGTTTTGGGCGGTATAATTCGGGTGGCATAAGTACAACTAGGCGGCCGCCCGCGCTGCGGGTCCCTTCTCACCATCCATGGTTACAGGGACACTCGGCCATCCATGGCCAGCTCTCGGCGCCAGCCAAGTTTATGACGCAAAACGTGGGATGCCCTCCCACTTGCATATTAGCGAAAAATACGTATGAAGGTTTATTCATGAAGTTTAGTGTTTAATATAGGAGTAAAGACAAAGTAGAGACAAGTAGAGAGAGAAAGAGGGGAAGAGGGGAGTGGAAGAACGTGATATTACGAGTTGAAGAGGTCTATGATTTTGCAGCTCGCGTGCTATCTGAGGCGCGCTTTAAACATACGTTAGATGTTGCTGATTGGGCTGAAAAGTTGGCTAAGCGCCATGGATTGGATCCGGTCAAAGCACGTTGTGCCGGTTTAGCCCATGATTTGGCAAAAGAACTTCCTATGAAGGATCAATTAAGTTTGGCTCGTCGCTGGAATTTGCTGCACTATCCTGAAGATGAGCAATACCCTTATGTTTTACACGGACCTCTGGCAGCCTATTGGATGGAACATTATTATAAGGTAGAAGATGCTGAAGTCCTAGCGGCTGTTGCCAATCATACGCTAGGGAGGCCGGGAATGTCCCAATTGGAGATGCTGATCTATAGTGCGGATTTAACAGAACCCAGCCGTGATTTTCCAAAAGTGGACAAGTTGCGCCAATCCTTGTATGATGATTTAGGAAAGGGTACGTTAGCTTGTGTTGAACGCACTTTAATATACTTGAGAGAAAGTAAACGCCCAATTCATCCCTTAACTCAATTGACTTATGAAGATATGCAAAGGAGGCTAAATCTTGGAACTGGATCAAAAAAAGCTTAAAGAAGTGGTTAGTTTTGTCGAAGACAAAAAAGGTGGAGATGTTTCTCTTCTGAATCTAAAGGAGATTTCGACGGTTACGGATTATTGTTTGATTGTGACAGGAAATACAACCACTCAGGTTAAAGCGATTGCTAACTATTTAGATGAAAAGTTGCCAGAGATGGGAATTCCGGTTCACCATCTTGAAGGATTACCGGCTGCCAAATGGGTTTTGATGGATTGTGGCGGTGATTTGGTAATTCATGTGATGACCCCAGAGCAACGTGAATTTTACCAACTTGAACGTCTCTGGAAAGATGCGGGAGTCGTCTCCTTTGATCCTAGTCAAGTATAGTCTAAGTCAAGTATAGTCTAAAAATGTAAATGCTATGATAGGGAGCAGTACTAAGGAACCCTCATTTAGAGAGGCGGCGTAAGGTGCAAGCCGTTGTAGGGGACTTTTAGGAACTCGCCTTGGAGCTGTGTTCAGGTCGCAAAGAACACCGGCGCGAGCCGTTATAATCGTTTGAGCACTTTTGAAATTGGGTGGTACCACGGGAGCATGTCTCTCGTCCCTTGAGGGACGGGAGATTTTTGCTCTTTTTTAGGATACCTATACAGTAG
>DATMYU010000681.1:0-2343 GCA_035560775.1 Desulfosporosinus sp. | reverse complement strand
ATGTAATTAAGTTTAAGCAATAAAACCTGGTTACATAAACAATATCCGCTTATCCGAGAATTCAGCCAACTTTCAGCATACATTCAGAGTCAATTCAGCTGCATCCTCGATAATTAAGGTGAGATTCGATTAGTACGGGCTAAAGGAAGGATAACAATATGCAAAAATTAAAAGGAATTAAAATATTATTGGTTGATGACGAACCGAATATTTTGGAATTTTTAGAAATGGGTCTTCAGGATGAAGGCTTTGAGGTGCAAACTGCTCAAGACGGAATGACGGCGGTAACTCTCGCTAAGCAATTTCTGCCGCATATCGTGATCTTGGATGTCATGATGCCAGGTATGGACGGATTTGAAGTATGCCGAATGCTCAAAAAGACTGAGAATGTCGCCATCATCATGCTGACGGCTAAGGATGAAGTGGATGACCGTGTGAAAGGGCTTACGCTGGGGGCGGACGATTATATGGTCAAACCGTTCAGCTTTGAGGAATTGTTGGCACGCATTCACGCTAGAATTCGCAATCAATTTCCTAATTTGGTGGGGGAGGTTGTGATTGGAGCATTTCGAATTGATGATAGGCGCAAAGAAATTCTATATGGTCAGCGGGTCTTGGAACTCTCCGCAACCGAGTACGAACTCCTCAAATTTATGGTGCTCAATCAAGGCTTGGTCTTGAGTAAATCTAAAATCTTGGATAAGGTATGGGGCTATGACTTCGGAGGAGATGAAAATATCGTAGAGGTGTATATAAGATCACTGCGGGATAAATTGAACGACAAAGAACATCGTTTGATTCGCACTTTGCGTGGGGCGGGATATCGAGTTGATATTTTATGAAATCACGAATTCCTTTCCGGCGCTTTTTCGTTCCAAACTCACTTCGCTTTCAGCTTTTATCCCGTTCTTTACTACTGATGGCTGTCTTGTTGACAATAATTGGTTTGTTCCAATACGTCTTTATGCGGGAGTTTATCTACCAACAAAAAGCCATCAGCATTCAAGGCCAGATTCAAGCGGTTCCTCCGGACGCTTGGAAGCAAATGGCGAGCAACAGTACAGACTATCCTGAATCCCTAAACTCCCCCGGCTTCAGTCCGTTAAATCCAGAAGAATTAAATAAAAATCAAGCACATGAGTTTAGTCGTGGCCCTTTTTTCTTTTTACCGGATTCCTCAATCGCCTTCTACGATATGGCTGGAACCTTTTCGGTGTTTTCAAATTACTCGCAGAATGATGTGACGCCGACAAAGCTTGCTGAACAGGATTATCAAGAAGCGATACGTTCTAAACGTGAAGTGACGTATAAAGTTTTGAGTCCAGCAGAGGGTAGTGAGCAATTGGTCGTTCTTCAAGCAATTAAGACGAGAGATCAATTGCTCGGAGTGGTTCAAGTCAATGTAAGTACCAAGCAACTGAAGGATATTTTAACTCGACAACTTTTAATTTTTCTATCAATCTCTTTACTCGCACTCATCGGGGGTATGCTTGCTTTTATCCCTGTACTGAGAAAAACGTTAGTTCCTTTGTCCAAGATGGTGGATACGGTGGAACAAATCGACGCAGGAAATCTTGCCGAACGGTTACCTGTAGAACAGGGGCAATTGGAAATCGACCGTCTGGCAGTCTCTTTCAATGGCATGTTGGAGAGACTGGAATCGTCATTTGAAGCAGAAAAAGAGGCAAAAGAGCAGATGCGGCGCTTTGTCGCCGATGCTTCCCATGAGCTGCGTACTCCTTTGACCTCAATTCACGGGTTTATAGAGGTGTTACTCCGTGGCGCTATGGATCAACCTGATAAGTTGCATAAAGCCTTGAATAGTATGTATGCGGAATCTGAGCGCATGAAAAAGCTCGTTCAAAACCTTCTTTTACTCGCCAAGTTAGACCGCTCGCCTATGAGCCAACTAAGCGAAGGAGAATTGGACGGCATAATCAAGGAGATGGCGCCGCAGTTACGGGTGTTGGCAGGAAAGCGTAATGTCAGGCTAAAGCTTACTTCAAATTTGAGATGTCGGTTTGATGAGGATAAAATGAAGCAGGTGGTTTTGAATCTCTTTCATAATGCAGTACAGCACACGGATCCCGAAAAGGGAGATATCCTACTTTCGTTGGATAAGGTTGCCGATAGTGTTGAATTAACTGTGAGAGATAATGGTCCTGGCATAGCGGAGGAACATTTTCCTTATCTGTTCGATCGTTTTTATCGAAGTGATCCTTCGAGGTCCCGAAAATATGGTGGGACAGGATTGGGATTGGCGATTACAAAGTCGATTGTCGAGCTTCATGGGGGCAAGATACGGGTAGAAAGTGTGGAAGGGGAGGGAAGCGTGTTTTACGT
>DATMYU010000680.1:0-10589 GCA_035560775.1 Desulfosporosinus sp. | reverse complement strand
AAACTATATAGGGTAATAAATCAAATTTGAGGGAGGCGTTCTTATTGAGTAATAAAGATGAAGCTAAAAGAGAAGTTTTAGCCAGTGAGTTAGGGCAACTAAAAGAGAAATATGCCCAGCTAGAACAGAATTTCAGTGAGTTAAAAAGACAGGCTTTTCTGAATGAAACACAAGGATTAGTGCCAGCGCAATGGCAGCAGACTCCACCAAAAGCAGAAGAACCGGGACAAGGACAAACAAGTTAATCCGTTTCATTAAAGAAAACTTGGCTGGCGCCAAGCCGCAGGCGCCGGCGGCCGCCTAGTTGCGCTTATACCACCCGAATTATGTCGCCCAAAACTTATACTTTCTGCCCTGGAATAAGCATTATTTCATTCATCAGTGCTGCCGTCTTTAAGCGGCATGGAAGTCTGTATAGGTATAAAAAGGGGGAGCAATGCTCTCCTTTTCATATTCGTTACCGGTCAGTTTTTTCTCGCTCAATGATTCTACTTTCTCTTGCGTCCCGTAACTCTCCATCTAAGAATTCCTGGTAAGGGATAAATGCCCTGTAGCATGACTGTTTTTCATCGAGGGCTTAAATGATAGCTCATTAACATTTTAAAAGGGATTGCAGGATTTATCTAAATTACAGAGAATATTAATGAAAATAATGGCTTGGGTAATCTTTCTTGGAAGGCAGATAATAGATAATCGAACTAGGGGGTCAAGGCAGGGCAACTGTCAGCGTCTCATGAACAGAGATTTCGGGTTGCCAGAGAGGGTATGTTTCATGAAAACTACGCGTCGAAACTATTGCATTTTTTGGATTCTGGGGTTGGCATTTTTGCTACTTCATGCAACCCAGGTCAATGCTGCTCCCCCTGAAATAAAAACGATCAGCGTGGTTATGGATGACAACTATCCTCCCTACTCTTTTCGCGATAGTCAGGGTAATTTGCAAGGAATCATACTTGACCAATGGAAACTTTTTGAGCAAAAGACTGGTATAAAAGTGACCATTACCGGGATGACCTGGAATAAAGCCTACGAGAGTATGATACACGGCGAATTCGATGTCATTGATACGATCTCCTATAATGCTGACAGAGCCAAGATCTTTGATTATTCCAAACCTTATGCTGTGATTGATGTTCCGATATTTTTTCAGAAAAATATATCAGGGATTACTGATGTCAATTCTCTAAAGGGTTTTACCGTGGCAGTAAAAAAAGGCGATAACAGTGTCAATGTTCTCAAGAAAAATGGCATAACTAATATTGAGGAATATGATACTAGCGAAGCAGTTGTCCAAGCGGCCAAGGATCATAAGGTCATGATATTTACGATGGGAAAACCTCCGGCTCTCTATTACTTGTATAAAATGGGAATTCAAGATAACTTTAATTCTTCGAGTTCGCCATTATACACTAGCCAATTTTTCAGGGCCATTAAAAAGGGTCATTCTGGGTTTTTGCCTGCTATTAATAATGGGTTTGCACAGATTTCCGAGAGCGAATATCAGTCCATTGATAAAAAGTGGTTTGGGTTGACGAGTACACCCTTCTATGAAAACCCCTTATTTAGAGTGATTGTCATCGCTGGAGGCGCAGTTGTTCTGGTTGCCTTCTTGTTGTTTATCTGGAATAGATCGCTTCAGCGCATGGTCAAACAAAAAACCAGCGAGCTGTTAAATGCTCTTAGTGCAAGAAAACAAGTTGAAGCAGAAATCAGAGAGTTAAATGCAGAACTCGAAAGCAGAGTCCTTCGCAGAACCTCCCAACTGGAGGATCTAAACAGTGAGCTTGAAGAAAGCAATGCACTGCTTGAGGAAGAAGTTGTCAAGCGCGAGAACGTCGAAGAAGAGATCAGAGCCTTGAATGAGGAGCTTGAGGATAAGATCAAAATGCGAACGAGTGAGCTCGATAAGCTCAATGCCGTATTGGAGCAGCACAATGCTTTGTTAAGTGAATCACAAAGAGTGGCGCGTTTAGGGAGCTATGTTACCGATCTCCTAACAAGAGATTGGAAGTGTTCTCCTGAGCTTCACGAAATCTTGGGAATTGATGCAACCTACCCGCACACGAAGGAAGGATGGCTGAGGATTATTCATCCAGATTGGAGGACCCGACTTTCTAATTATTTTTTACAGGTGACAAAGGCAGATCAGCGTTTCGATTTTGAATATAAGATCATCCGGATCCATGATGGAGAGGAACGCTGGGTGCATGAGCTTGGAAAGGTTGGGTTCGACCCCCAAGACAACAGTTATCATTTACTTGGCATAATTCAGGATGTGACGGATCGCAAGCGAACTGAAGAGGAAATTATTTATTTAAGCTTCCATGATCAACTGACAGGTCTCTATAACCGACGTTTTTTTGAAGAGGAGTTAAAACGACTCGATGTCGCAAGGAATTTTCCCCTGACACTTGTGATGGCCGATGTTAATGGGCTTAAACTAATTAATGATTCCTTTGGTCATGCCGTTGGCGATGAACTTCTAATCAACGTTGCCAAAGTGCTCCGCAAAGGCTGCCGAGGCGATGATATTATTGCCCGACTTGGCGGAGATGAATTCGTCATCTTGTTGCCTAACACGGATTCTCCTGAAACGGAGCAAATTCTCGAACGAATCTATGCACTGACTGCCCAGGAAAAAGTGGGTTCAATCGAACTGTCGATTTCTTTTGGCTATGAAACAAAACGTTACGAGACAGAGGATATTCTTGAACTATTTAAAAAGGCCGAAGATTATATGTACAAGAGAAAACTCTTTGAAGGCCCAAGTATGCGGGGGAAAACCATACAGACGATTATCAAAACCCTTCACGAAAAGAACAAACGAGAAGAACAGCACTCCTATCGGGTTTCCGAACTCTGTCAAAGTATGGGGAAGGCTCTTAGTTTGCTGGAAGGAGAAATTCAGGAACTTAAAACTGTCGGCTTGCTTCATGATATAGGCAAGATCGCCATCGACGAGGAAATACTGAATAAGCCGGGTAAACTGACCAAGGATGAATGGGAAGAAATTAAACGTCATCCGGAAATTGGTTATCGTATTCTGAGTACGGTCAATGGTATGGCAGAAATGGCGGAATATGTGTTAGCCCATCATGAGCGATGGGATGGCTTAGGCTATCCAAAGGGTTTAAAGGGTGAGGATCTACCCCTTCAACCCAGGATTATTGCCATTGCCGATGCCTATGATGCTATGACAAGCTCACGGAGCTATCGAGATGCTTTACCAGATGAAGTAGCTATCGCGGAACTTCAGAAAAATGCCGGGACTCAGTTCGACCCAGAGTTGGTGAAGATATTCATTGACAAAGTTGTCAACTCATAATGGAAATAAACCGTCGCATTTACCTCATCTCCTTTCCACTTGATCAACAAACGTTCTCTAAAGAAAACTTGGCTGGCGCCCGAAGACACTGTCTTCGCACGTATTAGTCATTCTGTCAGCCGCAGGTGCAGGCCGGCCGCTTAGTTGCACTAATACCGCCCGAATTATGCCGCCCGAAACTTATACTTTCTGCCCTGGAATAAACATTATTTCATTCATCAGTGCTGCCGCTTAAGCGGCATGAGGGTCTGTATAGGTATAAACAAAAAGCAGCCGGCTTCTGCCGACTGCTTTCTTTGGGAAGGGTTATTCCAAAATTCTATATCGAGTATGCCTGATGGTAGTAGAGTTTTCGGTACCTTTCTCCACTACCAACTGGGTGACTTGCTGGAATATATACCGTATAATAATGACTAACCACTCAATTGATCAGTCTACTATGTGATGCAGGAAATATCGTATAATATTGACGGAGTATCCTTCATTTCATCGAATAAAGTTATCATAAGGGGGCATTGGTTTGAATAAAAAGAAAATTATTTATAGTGTATTAAGAGAAATTGAGAGCGGCGAAAATATATTAAAATTCTCAGACTTAGACCTAAGTCTAATAGAGTTTAGAGACTTAATCGATCTAATTCAAGATGATGATTTAATCAAGGGAGCGTCCTTACCTAAGAGTGGACAAAAAAATCCTGCCCGAATGGTACTTCTTAATACGGCCGAAATTACATTAAAGGGGTCGAATTACTTAGAACAAAATAGTTCCTTCGCTGAGACATATCCTGGATTAAAAGACCTTAAATCATGGTTGCGTCTGTGAAATGTTTAGAGTCTTGGAACCTTGGAACCTTGGAACCTTGGAGCCTTCGGGCTCTTTTTTATTGCCCTCTATTGAAATTGTCTCAATCACTCCATTTCTTTAGCGCCGAACTTCTTTTTTCCTGCGCAAGCCCATATCTTTGCATTTTCCTCAGAAGCGTGGCATGGCTGACTTCTAAGCGTTTTGCAGCTTGACGAATACTTAGCTCCTCTTTTAACGCTTCCATAATTACTTTTCGTTCGGTGACTTCAATGTGAGCCTGAAGAGACAAAGGATTGATTTGCTGACTTTCTTGGCCTCGGATGTGAGGCGGAAGTGTTTCAGGCGTGATCCACTCCTCATCCGTCATAATACATAACCCTTCCACAAGATTACGTAGTTCACGGACATTACCTGGATAGTCATGCTGTAAAAGACTCTGCAATGTTTCTGGTGTGAACTTTCTAGTGATCTTAAACTCCTGGCAAACTCGTTCTAAGTAGTAATTTAGCAAAGGCAAAATATCACCTGGGTGTTCGTGTAGGGGGGGAACCTGAAGATAGGAGACATTAAATCGGTAATAAAGGTCCTCTCGAAAATGTCCCTCTAACACTAACTTACGAAGGTCCCGATTTGTGCTGGCAATCACCCGTACGTTAATGGCTTTTGACCAACTTCCACCTACCCGCCGGATCTCATGTTCCTGAAGAACACGAAGCAATTTCACCTGCAGGGACGGCGATAGCTCTCCAATCTCGTCAAGTAGCAGCGTTCCTTTATCAGCCAGTTCAAAAAGCCCTGGATTTCCTTCATTTTTGGCTCCGGTAAAGGCGCCTCGCTCATACCCGAATAACTCTGATTCAATTAAGCTCTCTGGAATTGCCCCTGCATTTATCTTTATAAACGGCATATTCGCACGAGGACTATGTTCATGGATCCAATTAGCCACCACTTCTTTGCCGACTCCAGTCTCTCCTTGGATCAAAACAGTTGATGGATAGGCAGCAATACGGGTTGCGCGTTCGAATAAAGTCTGTAGGGCGGAACTGGTTTTTATAATCTTATCTTGATTCACACTTACCTCCCTGTTACAGATAACAAATGGCAAGAAAATTTATGTCCCCGAATTTTTTGATTAAAAAAGGTGGTACATATTTGCCGTTTTATGGTTTTATTTTAGATCACTTTAGACGATGTGTCTACTGTTCAGCAACAGTAATCTGTATAACAAGGTAATATGTGCGCGTCAGGAGGACTTATCGTGTGGCACAGTAATTGCATATACTAATAGTTAGTAACAGTGCTCTTCTAGATTGCTTACATTTTCCCGATTGGCTCTATTCGACTAAAAGGTGGTTTAACTATGCAAAAATCAGAATGGATTGAACATATCCGTCAAGCCTTACGTGAACATAAGATCCACACGATTCGCGTGACTCTACATGATAATTCTAATATCCAGCGAGCTCGGTACGTCCCCGTACGCAATTTCTTGGAAAACGTAATGCAGGGAAGTATCACCTTTCCCTCGGTGGTCTTTTCCATGGATACCTCAGCAACCGTACAACAGGAGGCTGGAGACGGATTTTCAGGAGGCTATCCCAGCTGGATTTTAAAACCTGACTTAAGCACCTTTGGCATCCTTCCGAACGCTTCGGGGATGGCACGAATCATTGCTGACATTTATACACCCAACGGTGTACCGGTTGCCACTTCTCCGCGCCATGTGTTACGTCATGTGCTCGATAAGTTTACCGAGGAACGTATTAAAGTGTTCGGAGCTTTTGAGTACGAGTTCTATGTTTTTAAGCAAGGTGACAAAGAACTCAATCCAGTTTGGACGGGTATGCAGTGTTTCTCAGAAGTGAAACAAGCGGAAGTTGAAGATATCATTACCTCCGTTCTATTTGGCTTGACAGAGATGGGGGCTGGACCGGAAGTAGCGAACACGGAGTATGGATCAGGGCAATTTGAAGTGACGAATTCCCCATTTTGGGGAGTGGAGATTGCTGATATGGCGTTCTATTATCGCACGAGTATTCGGGAGATCCTGCATCGCAAGGGTTATACAACGACCTTCATGAGCAAGCCTGTCGCAACGACTAGCGGGAGCGGTGCACATATGAACCACTCGCTTTATGATGAAGAAGGGAACAACCTTTTCTATGATGAAACCAAACCTCATGGGCTGTCTGATATCTGTCGTTGGTTTATCGGAGGACAACTTCGACATGCTCGTGCCTTGACCGCCTTATGTAATCCAACCATTAACAGCTTCAAGAGACTGCAACCTTATTCCTTTGCTCCGGCGACACCCACCTGGGGTTACGAACATCGTGGAGCGATGATCCGAGTCCCCATGGCACGCGGACAACATCTGCGCTTGGAAAATAGGCTTCCAGGCGCTGATACCAATCCTTATGTTAGTTTGGCCGCCATCTTAGCTGCTGGACTGGACGGAATTCATCATCAAATAGAACCTCCTGAGCCTTTAACGAATCAGGACGCCTATGCCTTCCCTGAGCGACTTCCTAAGTCCCTGCCCGAAGCACTCGTTGCCCTAGAGAAGGATCCCTGGGCTAAAGAAATGTTGGGTGAGGAATTTATTCGACATTACCTTATCTTACGCCGCGCCGAGTGGGAGCGCTTCCACAACCATATAACGGATTGGGAGTTAACGGAGTATTTGGGGATTTTCTAACGTTACTAGCCAAAGTTATGCGCTTGGGAGTTTGCGGAAGACTATTCACACTTCCGCTTTACACCATATAAAACACGCCAAGAAAGGAGGAGAAAATTATGTATCAAGTACCTAAAAAACTCATTTACAGCATGTCGGCTACCCATAAACCAGTACTCTCTGTCCCAAACGGTTCTACTTTAGTGTTTGAAACCTGTGACTGTTTTGAAGACCAAATCACTTCAGAGCAAACCCCATTTCAGGCCTTGGATTGGGCCCGAATTAACCCAGCAACTGGCCCTGTCTTTATCGAGGGGGCTGATCCCGGCGATATGCTGGAGGTAAAGATTGAGAAAATCAAACTGCGAGATCACGGGGTAATGGTGACCGGTCCTGACATGGGTGTCCTGGGGGATGAACTGACGGAAAATTCCATCCGAATCATTCCTATTCGCCAAGGCAAAGTGTTCTTTACGGAGAATGTGGAACTTCCTCTAAATTCGATGATCGGGGTGATTGGAACCGCGCCACTAAACGAAGACATTTCTTGTGGTACCCCTGGGAACCATGGTGGAAACATGGATTGTAAAATTATTGGAGAAGGGGCCACCCTCTACCTACCTGTTAATGTCCCCGGGGGATTACTCGCTTTGGGCGATCTACATGCCGCCATGGGTGATGGGGAAGTCTCCGTTTGTGGGGTCGAAGTGTCAGGCGAAGTGACCCTATCTGTGATGGTTATCAAAGGCAAGCAATGGCTACTTCCCTTTGTGAAAACCTCAAAAGCTATCTATATGATCGCTTCAGAAAAATCACTGGATGAAGCAGCCATACGAGCCACTAAAAATATGGTGCATTTTCTCGTCAGTGAGTGCGCTCTCAGCCAATATGATGCTATTACTCTTTTAAGTATCGCTGGGAATCTGCAGATATGCCAAATCGTTGATCCGTTGAAGACCGTACGGATGGAGCTCCCACTTAGCGTTTTGGATCAATTGGAGTACACTTTTTAACAATTTTTTCAAATCTATATAAAGGAGTGTGTGTGGGATGTCAGTTGAACAATTTGGGTATAAACAAGAATTAAAAAGAGCGCTTACATTTTGGGACCTTGTAATCTACGGTATGATTTTTATGGTACCGATTGCCCCTTTTGGGGTTTACGGCTATGTTTTTGATGGTTCTAAAGGAATGGTGGCTCTGGCTTATTTGATCGGGATGTTTGGTATGGTTTTTACCGCCTTTAGTTATGCCCGGATGTCAGAGGCCTTTCCGATTGCAGGTTCAGTCTATGCCTATGCTCAGCGAGGTATAAATCCCTCAGTTGGATTTATTGCCGGTTGGGCGATTCTTCTCGATTATATCCTTATCCCTTCGTTGCTTTATCTGGTTAGCGCGGCTGCTTTAACCGGCATTTTGCCATCCGTTCCAGCGTGGATTTGGTTGGTCTTATTCATTGGCATTAATACAGTAATCAATGTGCGGGGAATCGAATTTACCGCAAAAGCCAATAAAATAATTCTGGTTGCGGAATTCATAGTTTTAGGGATCTTTATTGTCGTTGGTCTAGTCGCTCTTAAGAACGGAGTTGGGTCAGAAGGCCTGACCATTAAACCACTTTATGATTCCAGCCAATTTAGCCTTTCGACGGTGATGGGAGCCGTTTCCATTGCAGTCCTTTCCTTCTTAGGCTTTGACGGTATTTCTACCCTTTCTGAAGAGGTTAAAGGGGGAAACAAGGTCGTTGGCCGAGCAACTGTCCTAGCGCTCGGAGTTGTTGGTCTCCTCTTCATCGTTCAAACCTGGATTGCCACTGACTTAGGCCGCGGTTTAACCTTTGATAATTTGGACACGGCCTTCTATCAAGTCGCTGGGGCAGCTGGTGGACCGTGGTTGAAAAACCTAACCATCATTGCCACCGCCTTCTCTTGGGGAATTGCCAATGCCTTAGCTGCTCAAGCGGCCATTTCACGGATTCTTTATTCCATGGCCAGAGATAAAAGACTGCCGGCTGTTTTAGCGACTGTTCATCCAAAGTTTAAAACCCCTTATATCAGTACGATCTTCGTAGCCGTTGTTTCGCTCGCTGTCGGACTATTTTTTCAAAGTCAGATTGCCAATCTCACAACGCTAGTAAACTTTGGTGCCCTGTCCTCATTCTTACTCTTGCATCTTTCCGTCATCAACCATTACATGATTCGGCAAAAGTCTAAACAATATTTTAAACACTTGGTGATGCCCATCATCGGATTCATCATTATTGCCTATGTACTCTATGGTATGGATATGAATGCCATCAAGATCGGAAGCATTTGGGTTGGTATCGGTATCGTTTATTTACTTGTACTCACTTTTATTATTAAGGCAAAGCCAGCAAATCTGGACCTTTAACGAATTTATCAGGGCCTAACCATATGACCCAAAAAGGTGGTTCTAGCTGTTAGCACGAGTAGTCTAGGACTTCAATTGCAACGATTTAGAATTCCCTGCAATTTCACAGTAAAAAGCTGTTACTCTCCTTTCACGTTAGCCGCTAAGCTACATAGGATGTGAGAAGAAAGGAGAGGATAGATTTGTCTCATCAACACGATTATGATCATTCACTTTGCCCTGTTTTAAGAGAAGGCGCTTCTGGTGCTGCGGTCAAGAAATTACAAAAGTCCTTGTTAGCTGCTGGTTTTAATCCTGGGAAAATTGATGGTGTTTTTGGATCGCAAACAAAAAAAGCTGTGCTGTCTTTTCAAAAGAGCAAGCATTTAGTTCAGGATGGAATTGTCGGTAGAAATACTTGGATTGCCCTCGGTGTAAACTGCAACACATCACCAGTAAATCACTGTCCAGTTCTTGTAGAATCGAATTCTGGGCCGGCAGTAGTAAATCTTCAGAGGCTTCTGAAAACAAACGGATTTAACACTGGCACCATAGATGGGATTTTTGGGCCAATGACTAAAGCAGCTGTGTTGTCTTTTCAAAAGAGCAGGAAATTAGTACCAGATGGAATAGTCGGTATTAAGACCTGGACCGCACTCGGTGCAAATTGTTGATAAGAATACCCTATAATACTACATTAAAGCTAAAGGCGGGTACCACTTTTAGTGGTTCCGCCCTATTGTCTTGATTTACAGAATTCACTGTTATTAGACCACCATTTATCAACGGCTTCATATTCCGATTCAGAGTCGTTCTGTCAATACGCATTCTAGGAATTCAGTTTATTATACGCTGGTGGAATAGACAAAACATGCCAGCTTATTGTAGTGTTACTTGGGCATAATAAGACCAGAATGCTAGATAAGCTTCTTGGAGAAATAATGCCACCAACTTACAAGAGGCCGTTCGATTCTGAGACATAAATAAGGAGAGCCTAACAGCTCTCCTTATTACATTTTGCATGAAAAATATTTGAGCACAAAAAATATAGCCCCCACCATTTTCGGTGAGTACAACTAGTTACCAAAAGATCAGTTGTCTGGATGATGCCTGACTCTACGTACATTAAAGTTCAGCTGCAGAATGACAAGGTTGCTAGTAAAAGGAATACTCTAAAGTAGTCTACCTTTACTTGCTTTTTGAGGTGAAGGAAAACTGACAAGGCAGAGCTTAATGGCTCTGCCTTTCTCTACATCTTATATATTAACCACTTTCAGGTACTCAACTCAAACAGCTTTA
The DNA here is from genome assembly GCA_035560775.1 of Desulfosporosinus sp. Taxonomy (GTDB): domain Bacteria; phylum Bacillota; class Desulfitobacteriia; order Desulfitobacteriales; family Desulfitobacteriaceae; genus Desulfosporosinus. Next base: position 113 of record DATMYU010000680.1, on the reverse strand, counting down.
GCACTCCACCGATCTCGCTCTGGCATCTGAGATATAATCATCTTATTACCGAAAACCCCTTAAATTGCCTCTACTCTTCTTCTCTTTGAATCCTATCTAGCAAGAATTTATTC
>DATMYU010000679.1:0-2183 GCA_035560775.1 Desulfosporosinus sp. | reverse complement strand
TAAGCGGCAGCACTGATGAATGAAATAATGCTTATTCCAAGGCAGAAAGTATAAGTTTTGGGTGGCATAATTCGGGTAGTATAAGCGCAAATAGGCGGCGGCCGCCGGCGCCTGCGGCTTGGCGCCAAGTTTTCTTTAAATCAATAGTGGAAATAGGATAACTAATTATTGTGAAATCACAACATTATTTCGCCATAAGTCAGGAATAGTTTTCATATCAGCTTCCCATGCACTGAAATCTTTTATGGGTTTGGCCGAAGTGTATTGTTCTTTTGGTACCATGTTTTTAGCAACATCAGCTGGAATTTGGACTTTATCGCGAATTGGTCGGGCAAAACCTTTAGCCAGAAGAATTTGACCTTCATCACTCAGCAAGTAATCTTGAAAAGCTTTAGCAGCGTTGGGATGAGGAGCATATTTATTAATTATGGAAACATAAGCACTCGATACAGTACCATCGCTTGGAATTACAATTTGGTAATTTTCCTTGTCAGCTAAACGAGAGCGATAACCTAGGGCATTGAAATCCCAAAGTATTCCAACTGGAATTTCACCTTTTTGGAATACCGCGAAAACATTGTCACTGAGTTTAAGATTACCGGCTTTTGCCAACTTCTTAAAGTAATCAAACCCAGGTGTCAGATTCTTTTCGTCACCACCGTTAGCAAACGCGGCTGCTAAAACAGCGGTCTGTGATTGGGCAGCTTTCAAAACATCACCGGTGACAACTGCGCCTTTGTACTCAGGTTTAAGTAAATCAGCCCAACTTTGAGGTGCAGTTTTGACCAACTTAGTGTTAACTAAGAAGGCAATAGTGCCAACATATTCAGCAGTCCAGAGTCCGTTTTTATCTTTGGCCCAATCTGGGACTTCATTCCAAGTTGGACCCTTGTGCGGCTGGACCACATCTCTCGATATCGCGACATTACCAAAAGTAATTCCCACATCACCGATGTCGGCCACTGCATTGGCTTTCTCAGCATCGAACTTCGCAATTTCTTCGGCACTGGTCATATCAGTATCAGAGTGCGTAATCTCGTACTGTTTGGTAAAATTACTCCAAATCTCCCCTAGGTTTGCCCAGTCATCAGGCATACCGTAGGAAACAATCTTCCCTTCTTTTTTAACAGCATCTTTAAGTGCTTGCCCAGTCAGTTCAACGCTAGCCTGCTTGGCATCTTTGGCGGTATTTGTTGCTGTAGGCGTAGCTGTAGTTCCACATCCAGCTAAAATACTGCTCGCCAAAAAAGCTCCAATTGTCAGCATAACTATCGCTTTTTTACTCCTATTAAACATGTGCTTTTTCCTCCTATCTGCTTTAATGACTATCATTAACGACAATGATCGAATTGTGTGAGTAATGCCTCCTCTCTACTCAAGCCAAATTACATCCCCATTATCTCCTTTTTGGAAACACTGTGGGTAATCCGTTATGATTCTCGATACGTGGGCCATACTAACTTTTTTGGCGGCAAAGGAACTATTGACAGTCCAGGTATTTATTCCTATTTCGAAAACTGTGGACGAGGTGACTAATTCCGGGGTAACAAAATACCAAGCCGGATGTAAGTATTGAGCATTTATAAACTTAGCATATAACCAAGGTTTGATCGGAGCACAATCATAGAGAATACCCGTTTTGACCCCAGGATAATGTTGTTTTAAATCGTGGAGAAGCTGATGATCAAACGACGAGATAATGGAATTATCAAGTCGGCCATACTCAGCTAACAAACTGACTACCTTTTCCCCAATCCCAGGATACTGTATAAGCCCGGATTTGATTTCCACGTTAAGCTCTAAATTTGACACCTCAAACATTTCAAGCAATTCCCGCAAGGTAGGAATTGCTTGAAAAACCGGAAGTTTTGCAAACCAACTACCAAAGTCAAGTTTCTTCAACTCTTGAAGTGTGAAATCCATAATCCAACCCATACCATTACTTGTCCGATCGACTCGCTCATCGTGACAAACAACAACCTCTCCATCCCGTGAGAGCTGGACGTCGAATTCAAAACCATCTACCCCATACGCTAACCCTTTAGCAAAGGAGATTAGGGTATTCTCTGGGGCAGACCCAGCTGCCCCCCTATGGCCTAGAATCTTCATAACATGCACCCCATCTAATTGTAGCATTTTCGATTGCCATCTTAGTTATAATCATGTAAATTGTTGGTAAGTAA
>DATMYU010000678.1:0-3066 GCA_035560775.1 Desulfosporosinus sp. | reverse complement strand
GAGTATGAATTACAAGAAAAGAATCAAGACACTATTGGCAGTCATATTATGTTTAGGAGTTATCTTGAGCTTCACAGGGTGTGGTTCAAGCGTCGCCACAACAAAGACCGCATCCGATTTGTCTAATACATTGGTATATGCAGGAGAGAATGAAGATACGATCAACCCTGTCGTTACTGGTCAAAGCGAGTTGGTGAGTATTATTTTTTCCGGTTTAATGAAGTATGATGTTTCCGGCAAGCCCATCGCAGACTTAGCGAAAAGCTATACATATGATGAAAATTCACTCACTTATACCTTTAATCTGAGGCAGGGGGTTCTGTGGCATGATGGCAAACCCTTTACTGCTGAGGACGTTGTATTCACTTATAAAGAGCTGACAACCGATAAAACCTTAGCTTCAAGTATGCTTAGTGATTACAAAGATATTGCAAGCGTAAAAGCGAAAGATCAGTACACCGTTGAGGTAACGCTTTCGCAATATAACGCTGCAATGCTTGATTATTTTACAATGGGCATCATTCCAAAGCATCTGCTTGAAGGCCAGGATCTCACCACATCTGCCTTCAACCAAAATCCTGTCGGCACCGGTCGTTATAAGTTTGTTAAGTGGGATAAAGCCGGAGGAACTGTAACAGTGGTGAAAAACGAAAAATACTACGCTAAGATTCCGAACATTGAAAACATAGTTTACAAAACTGTTGCTGTGGAAAGCACAAAGGCCACTATGGTGCAATCCGGCGAGGCAGACCTTGCTTGGCTCAATGCCAACTATGCCAAGACTTTTCGCGATAAAAAGGGCTTTAAAATTTACGATTTTACCACAGCTGACTACCGTTCAGTGTCAGTGGATTTCAATAGTAAGTTCTGGATCCAAAACAAGGATTCAGTAGGTGTGCTTAACTATGCTATCGATAAAGAGGTTGTTGTAAAAAGCGTGCTTACCGGTGAGGGATCTACTGCATACAGTCCCATGCAACTGAACCCTCTTGGCAGCAATAAGAAGGCTGACATTTACGATTATGATCTTGATAAGTTTGCCAAAGAAATGGAAAAGCTCGGCTGGACTAAGGGGAGTGACGGTATCTATGAGCGCAATGGCGTAAAGTTCCACTTCACAATTCAGGTTCGTGATTACGAAGAAGAGCGCGTAGATATCGCAAATATTGTTTCGAAGCAGCTGAAAGAAGCCGGCGTTCAGATGGAAATTGTGCTGGTTACTAAGTTCGACTGGAAAGCTGGATATAACGGCTTCTTGGCCGGTTATGCCGTTGAGTTTGATCCGGATGGAGCCTATAAGCAATTCACTACAGACGGAAGTGCGAACACCATGAAATACTCCAATCCAGTCGTGGATGATTTACTTACCCAAGCAAGACATTCAAAAGATGTTAATGAAAGAAAGAGCTTGTATGGTAAATTTGAAGAAGCATTTGCCAAGGAGCCTTCGGCTATCTTAATTGCCTATCTTGACGGAAATTATGTAAGTATTAGTGGTCTTGAGGGTCCCGACACAAAAAGAGTTCTCGGGCACCATGCAGTGGGTGTTATGTGGAATATTGAAGAATGGAAACTTTCCAAATAGTTGAAAGCTTAAGTCATAAGTCATAAGTCAGTATAAAACTGCTACAGTTAATTGTAAGATGTGCCCGGGTGTTTCAGTGAAAACCCGGCACATCTTACCTGAAATATGGGGGGAACTGTCAATGACGGAACCTATTTTGCAACTTAAAAACTTATCAGTTAGTTTCGATACACCAAATGGTGAGGTCGAAGCTGTCAGAGATGTTACGTTATCACTCAACAAAGGCGAAATTTTGGCTGTAGTAGGGGAATCCGGATGCGGAAAAACCGTTATGAGTCAATCTGTTCTGAAGCTACTTCCCAAAACTTCAAGGATAAAACAGGGGCGAATTATAGTTGATGGCGAAGATATAACCGATTATAAAGAGAAACAAATGCGTAAGCTGCGTGGCGGTGTTTTGTCCATGGTATTTCAGGACCCCATGACAACGTTAAACCCAACGATTCCGATAGGGAAGCAGATTACTGAATCTATCTTAAAGCACAACAAGACCAGCAGGGAGCAGGCCAGAGAAAGAGCGTTGGAAATGCTGAATTTGGTAGGCATTGAAAATTCTGAACAAATGTTTTTGTTGCAGCCACAGCCCTTATTTCAGCCAGATACAAGGATTCAATAATTGACCACTTTTTCAGAATCGTGTCTACTGTGGGTGTGACAATGCCGGATTTTTGGCTCGGACTAATGCTTTTATATGTTTTTGCAGTGCAGTTGAAAATTTTTCCGGTTATTTCCGGAAGCAAATTACAAAATATATTCCTGCCGGCCTTTACACTTAGTGTAACCTATGGGTCCGTATACATAAGAATCTTGAGAAACAATCTTATAGAAATAAGTAATTATGACTTTATGCGAGCGGCAAGAGCAAGAGGACTTAGCCAAAATTCCGCCTTGCTAAGGCAGAAGAATTTCCCGAATGGAAGCCACTGGCAGAGTTTGTTCAATCCGAATTTTCATCCGTTGGCATAAATGTAAAACTTAACATTCTGGATAAAAACGGCTATGAAGATGCAACGATGAATACCAAGGCCTTTGACATAGCTCTGATGAGAACATCCTCAGATTCCTGGGTGCCTCACGGTTCACTGCTTGAGCTTTTCTCAATTCGTCCTTCAAGCAAGGCGGCAGTAGTCTGGTATGATGAAGGACTCTACAACAACATTATAAAAACCTTAAATACGCTTGACGTAACAGAAAGGCAAAAGAATTACGATACGGTATTTAAATTCATCAGCGAAGAAGCTCTCACCATTCCTATCTACTATCCGATCACTTCATTCGCTGTTAATCCTGATAAAATAAAAGGATTCGAAATCGGAGTTAATAACTATGCGCCCATCGAATGGCAGAAGCTCGATGTGAAATAATACCTTTTAAAAGACAGATACGCTGCCTTTTCTCTGTGGCGTATCTGTGGTCTGTTTACAAAGCTTCCAATCAGAGTAGACATCAAGCAGTGGGTAAGGAAAAATTTCAGTGTAGTT
>DATMYU010000677.1:0-2568 GCA_035560775.1 Desulfosporosinus sp. | reverse complement strand
TTTGTAAACATAAAAAGCATTATAAAAATGGGGGATACGTGCCCATTCTAAAGCAATTTCCGGATCAAGGACAACCTCCGTTCCATAATAAGTCATATTTAATTCACGGTAGATTTCGGATAAGCTGTCTGCCGTTAAAGCTCCACCCTCTTCCACCACAGAATGAATTTTCTTCTCATATTCAGCAAACATGGTTTGTCTGAATATGGTACCACGGAACTGTTCAAGATAATGATTGATTAAATACGCCAAGATTTTAGCATCTTTCGTTTTTTCCAAGAGATGCTCCATAACTAATGCTTCGTTCAATGTTGAAGCGACTTCAGCCACAAAAATCTTGTATCCAGCATAAAGATGGGGTTGTGTTCGATTGGAAAAATAGGTGTGCAGTGAATGCCCCATCTCATGTGCAATGGTAAACATAGAATTCAAAGTGTCTTGATGATTTAGAAGGACATACGGATGTGCGCGATAGGTACCCCACGAATACGCTCCGCTCGTCTTTCCTTCATTTTCATAAACATCAACCCATCTCTTTTCGAATCCTTCCTCCAAGATTTTGATATATTCTGGCCCTAGGGGTCGAAGACCCTCAATGACCATGTCTTTTGCTTCTTCGTAGGTAATCGTCATGGTCGTTTCAGGAACAATGGGAACATAGATATCATACATATGTAACTCATTGAGTTTCAAAGCCTTTTTGCGCAATTGGATATACCGATGCATCTGTGGCAAAAATTCGTGAACTGTATTAATCAAAGAATCATAAACCTTCAATGGAACACGGTCATCATCTAAGGAAGCTTCCAAGGCCGTAGCATAGTGCCGTGCCTTGGCGAAAAAAACGTCAGCTTTTACACTGGAATTTAAGGTAGCCGCCCATGTATTTCTTTGCTTCTCATAGGTACGATAAAACGTCTCGAAGGCTGCTTTCCGCACACCTTGTTCATGACTTTCCATGAACTGAATGAAATTTCCCTTGGTTAATTCTACTGATTGGCCAGATTCATCGACAATACTCGGGAATTTAAGGTCTGCATTATTGGCCATCGAAAAAATCGCTCCAGGAGCCTCTGCTAATTCTCCGGCTTCTGCTAATAATTTTTCCTCTACTGAACTGAGAATATGCTCTTTCTTGCGCAGAATATCTTCAAGCGCTTGATTATATAGTTTCATTTTTTCGTTTGTTGCACGAAATTCTTTCAGCCTTCCTTCAGGCATAGCTAACAATTCCGGGACGAGGAACGATGCCACGCTACTTACCTTCACTGCCAAAGCCCCTGCGCGATCTGTCATTGCTTGATACATGGCATCGCGATTATCCTCATCTCGCCGCATACGGGCGTATGTATAAACTTCTTCAATTCGCAAACTTAAATCATCCATCCACTCAAAACATGCGATTAAAGTATCTGGAGCATCTGCCAAATGTCCAACAAATTTTTTCCCCTCTGTCAAGAGTTTTTCGACCTGGGTAAACTCCTTCTCCCATTGATCATTATCGGCAAAAATGTCCTCCAAATGCCACTTGTTGGCCTCTGGAATTTCTGACCTAGACTTTAATTGTTGTTGTTCCACAATTTTCCCTCCTAGAATATAATCTCCCTTATTATATACAGGTAGAAGGGAATTTACCATTTCTCAGGAACTTGATTACTAAATATGCTACTATGCTACGAAAAAAAAGGACCCAATTTTAGGTCCTCTTCCACTATATGTCCATTTCCGAAACTCCCACTTCTATAATAAATAGATAGCGATTCACTGGTTTATTTATCAACAGATAGTTAATAGGTTTGAGATATATTTTTGTCTTCTACCATGTGGAGTATGGTCTTCTACCTAAGTTTATGTTGGAAAATTCAGGATCATGTGTGATCTCTCGTTGAGTGTTGACCCACTTCGGAAAACTCAAGGGGTACCCTATCTCTGGCAACTCGACATCCACCGTGATTAGTCCCCTGTTGTCCTCTTGATAGACATCAATTTCCCAAGTAAGTCCCTCAAAAGGAACCCGATATCGTATCTTTTCAATTAGCGGGACAAGCGATAACCGTTTCAAAGTAGATTGCTCTTCATCAGAAGATTTAGAGTTTAGCGTTTCAAATTCAAAGCGACTACCGTCCTTATTATATTCTTTGATCGTGATCACAATGGCTTCATCAAGAATTCTATAACGTATTGATGGTGTTTCACTCAAATACCCTTGTACAATAGACTGTCCATTCTCTAGCGAAGGTAAGAACTCATTTAAAACCAAAAATTTTCGTTCAATTTCTAGAGCCAAAGTATCATCTCCAATGGTTTGAATTCGAGGACGCACGTTCTGATTGGTATAATATGAAACAGGCAGCGTACGTTCCACTGCCTGTTTCTTCCACCTATCCCCTAGAAGGTTCCCCAACCTTCTACTCATGATTTTACTCGTTCTAAGTCCTCTTCGCAAGTATGTTAGGTAGTCAATTATAACTTTTAAGTTAAAATTGACAAATTACAGTTTATATTAATCCTTGAAGAATCTTTTCCAAAACTTCACCTACTTGTAACACTTGCCGTTAAAGTCTACCT
>DATMYU010000676.1:0-4194 GCA_035560775.1 Desulfosporosinus sp. | reverse complement strand
ATGTAGACTTATGTGCTTGAACCGCCCGGAAACACCGCGCCACCCGTCAACTTTGTCTTTGGGAAGATTGGTGTCTATATAATTAGCAATATCTTTATGGCTGATAAGCATTAGGTGCATTTGTCTGTTGCCACTTCGATCGCACCTTTCCGCAAAATCCTGTAACAGTTTGATATCACTGTTCTTTGCAGTTGCGATACTGGATTCAAGATACTTGCTGAACTCGTCATAAACCACATACAACCCACTATAGCCCTTGCCTCTTAGTGTAGCGGCGATACTATCATACAATTCCACAATATCAAAACCAAGGAGAGGGTTAAAGACACTGCCAGATGTCAAAGTCGGGTAGAGCTTTGCAAACTCCTCATAGGCATTTGCGTCGTACTCATTGAGAGCGAGACTGAAATCGTTTACTGACTTACTGAGAGATTCAATCAACCTTTTATAAGTATCGGGATAATTCTCCCGCCAGTTTTCAATTTGGTTGATTGCCGCTCGGAAATGAGTTGCGGGCATGAGGTCAGAAAGTCCTTCTGCGTTAAGGGTTTGCTGTAATGCGTTGAGAAAAGACTGAGTAAGGCTTGTACTGCTTCCACGTACAATGATAGGCAGCAATCTTTGGTCACCATCAATGTAGTCTTTCGTAAACCTATAGAGATCAGGATTATGCGATTTCATCTTATCGAGGAGCGCACCAAACAAATCCTTATCTAAGCCATTGCCTTTTCTAAAAAGCATAGACATCAACACTAAAATAATATGGGACTTGCCCCTACCATATGCCCCAATTAGTAGCCTTGCCCGGCTTGAAGAAGAAGGCACAGTTGACAGTAACACGTCCTCAATAACCTCAAGTGACGACATCGTAGGAATAAACCTCTTAATCTTGTCATCATCATGAAGGTCATAGGCAATATTGATTGAGGTTTGGAACCCCTTTGCAATTTCAATTAGCTCTTTCACATTCCTAGCTCCTTGTGAGTGGTCATTCGTTGATTGATCTGTAATATTCTCTCACACAATCAAAGAAATCCCATTCCGTATTAATTCTGATGACATCTAGCCCCGCAGTGCGGTTGACTTTGATATGCCCCATTACCTCAATCTTGTAAAGCAAGTACGTAAGGTTGATAATGTCGAGATTAAAAGCTTTTCCTGCGTTTCCATTATCGTTTTGAATTGCTGCTATACGAACTTCTTTTTCGCCCTGCGCGTGATCGAGGATAACGGCAAGCAGAATCAGCGGATGGAGCATATCCTTTTTAGGTACGCTCTTGCGGTATATCTTTAGGCGGCTTCCGCTTTTTTCCTGCCCGACCACATCAATCAACCCTAGTTCACCAAGTGGGCAGTCGATATTGCTTTCGGGTTTAATTTTTTCAGGATTAGCCTTCATGCGGGATATATAGGTGTTAATGATGCAGTTAAAATCATCATCGACAGTTCGTGGCGGCTTTTCCCCTTCGTCACTATTGCGTAGAAACTTACTTATCTGCGTGAAGAAGTCATCTCGCGTAAAATCGTTCATCTTGAACTCATTATAGAAATACCACCATGCCGTAGCCTCAGTTTCCGTAGCCTCTTCGTTTCGAACAAGCCAGTAATGAAGTAAGAACAAGGTTCCGGACTCCTCAAAATAGGGGTCGTTCTCGTAAATGATGTTGCCAAGTCGCGTGGGTGTTTGGGTGCGTTGACCTGATCCTGGTTCTTCAGTTAACCCCACCGCGACCATCCAATAACGTAATGCCTTAACCATATTAGCCCCAATACCAAGAACATCCATTGGATTGTTCTCATGGCTAACAAACACGTCAGGATGAGCAATGACATTCCTCATGCCTTTTGCGAGCCACCCTTTGCGAATGAAGAACGTATCATGCGCACGGAATTTCATAGGTGTTAACCTTTCGTTTTCAAGTACTTTTCCATCAGGCAACCGCCTGCTAGATATTTTGCTGTGACACACATTTTGCATCGTTTGCATTTTTGTGGGTTAATGTGATACTTACCACCTGAAATGGAGATTGCTCCGAATCGGCAAAGAGATTCACATTTTAAGCAACGGCGGCAGGCGTTATGCTTCTTGACTTGATAGCCCACCATGCGTTGTAACTCCTCATGATTAGCCACATTCAATGTCTTTACCTTGACCGAATACTCATAACCATCCTGCGCGAAGGGCTGAATAGAGATTATTGGCACATTGGTTTTCATATCTACAACTATTGTTTCGTGGATGAGCTGGCGCCCGAGTTCCGGAGCAACTCGACCGAACGGAATAAAAAGCTCCATGAAACAGTCATCGATCGGACTATTGAGCTGATAAACTTTAGCGTTATCTTCTGCGGTGCAGTTGCTATAGCGTATTTTTACATCCTTCGCTGCCACTAAACCGTTTCCACCCTGGCGCGCTTTCCACGCGCCAGAATCAATATATTCCTCTGGATCTGGCTTGCCAATTCGTTTTGCAAATTGCACTAGAAATGCATGCCACTTCTCATATTGCTCTGGCATGTAAATCTGAGATAGCAGCTGCGCTCGTTCGTTATTGTTTGGGCAACACCAACAACCCACACGATCATAACCTAAACGGTAAGCATCGTTGAAGTCTATGTCTTCTGCTAGAATATAAAGCCAAACATCAATGTCTTTCCACAAAAAAATAGGGGAAGCCACTTTTTGCTTTTGAATTTTTACCGATTCAGCACGATCTTCAACACGGTGATATTTACTCCTGCTGACCGATTCGCATTTACGTATACCGTAGAATGTAAGTATATCTTTATCACGATAGATGCTATTTAGAACACGTGTGATCGGACCAGTCTTGAACATCGAACAACACCATCGTAACATTCTTGCGGGAGGACCAATGTCTTCACAAACAGCATAAAAATCTTGTTCCCTATTGAGCGCTGTCTTGAAAATCGCTCTTGGGTTCTCCTTTCGATATCGGTCTGCATATTCCATTGTTGAAGGAAACTCAAGTGTAGTGTTGCCGAAAATATGTACGATTGACGGATCGCTTAATGCTTTTACTACAAGGTCAGCAGTGACTGTCGAATCTTTACCGCCCGAAAAAGAGATGACCACACATTCCCGGGAATAGTTAACAGTCGTTTGTTGAATAAAAGAATGTGCCTCGTCGATAATATACTGCAACCGGAGTCTGTTTACTTCAATGAAATTTGCCATGCTAGATTTAAAATGGTCATAATTGTTTTGACCTTTGTACTGCTCAAGTTGCTCTCTAATGACTTCAGGAGATGGCTTGTTATTTGCCTTGATAGTGACGGTAATGGGGTGACCATCGATGTAATAACGGTTGTTTGCCGCCCATACGTTCTTATCTAAATAACCGAGCGGGTTGCTGAGCAAAATTTCAAGTAGTAGCCTTTCTTCTGGAAAAACAGGACGCAAATCAGCGCACATGTAAGAGGTGGTCCCCTTACAAGAAGGACATACATCCTTATTTATGTCATTTGCGATTTTGATAATTGGAGTATTACATGTGCTACACCAATATACTTCTACAGGAACATCCTGTTCAGTCTTATTGCCGCAGAACTCACATAAGTCTTTTTCTGTATTACGGTTACAAACTTTACACCACATTATTACTCTCATTCTTGCTATGGGGCACCCAAACATTTTGCAATAACAAACACTTTTTTATGGCATTGATTTTACGCGCAATTCAAATATGAGAATTTAGCAACGTATAACAAGTATTCTAAAACGATGAATCGTGACTAACCTTTGAATAAGATAATTCTTTTCAGCGGTTCTAATATTCTTGTATCGCGCATATCATTAACCGCCCGCACAGCACAAAACAACTCTACTTTTCATGAAGCGTGACTGCTAATCAGCGACAATCCCTGATTAAGCTATCCGTTTTTACAACTTATTATCAATGCACGCCTTCTTGTTGCGTTATTATCTAGCAGTATACCAGTAATTTGGATTTGATCCAAGGCGGCATTTAGACAAGAACTATTCTCATTACGCTCGTTGTCATCATCAAAATTTTCATCGAAGGAGGCACTAGTATTCTCTTCGTTGTCTTCACAATATATTAGGGCGTACTCCTTCTATATAAAACGATTTCTTTATGAGTTGCACGCCGATTACCTTTTTTGAGGCTGACATTACCATCGTTGTTAAAGTCAAACAATCCCCACATATACC
>DATMYU010000675.1:0-10434 GCA_035560775.1 Desulfosporosinus sp. | reverse complement strand
ATTACATACTAAGGAAATGGAAATAAGTTGATTTTCGAAACATCAGCCTGCCAATGTTATCTGACGCCCATGTACAATTTCCTGAATGATACGCAGCATATCCTGGTCTTTTGCTGATTGTTGCAGGCATTGTCCAACTTGCTCTCCTCCTAATTCTATTTATCCAACTGCTTTTCCAGGAACTGGCGAAACGAAACGACTCCTACTCCTGTTCGAGCTGATACAGAATAAATAGGGCTCCGAACCCCGGCAAGACGCAGCCATAATTTGGCTCTTTCGCAGTCCGCATTGAGCTCATCTATTTTAGTAATTACCCCTAAGACTGGACGAATAAACAAGTGTGCAAATCCTTCGGGCATCAGCATAGAACGCTGATCTGCTCCGATAACCAAAACAACAGACTGTGCCTGTTGAGAACATACCGACAAGATGGGATAACAACCAGGATTATCACAATAATTGCCAGGCAAGTCGATATAAGGACCATGGCTGGTCATACCTTGAGTGGAGGTGATCCGCGTATTTTGGTCATACTGATCAAGCAACGCAAGGATAAGTGTCGTTTTACCACAGCCCCTCGATCCTACAAAGAGATTTTTTTTACCATCAGTCAACGCCTCCGGCATCATTACTAATTGCCTTTACCGCTGCCTGTACTGCGGAAATGTCACCAAATAAAGCGATCATACTTATACGCTGAGGACAGCTGCCGCTAATCTCCAAAGCAACCACATCTCCCGCTTTTTGCGCCAGATCTGCATAATAATAGCAATCTGCTACTGAAGCCTGAAACATACCTATTGCCGTACAGTCACGCAAAATCATTTCCTTAACTTGGGACTGCGCATTGGCTTTACGAAGCAGCATCTCTTTGATCCCAGCGCTAGGAGCGCTGATAATGCGAAATTGTGGCATAGGACTTCCTCCTTGTAGAGAAGCTGGGGATGGATTTGATTCTCCATCCCTGCTTTTTTTAAAAGTTATCTGGAAGAATAGCTTCCGTATCATCGTGCGGACGCGGTATAACATATACAGAAACCAACTGTCCAACCTTAGTGGCAGCTGCAGCCCCAGCATCAGTAGCAGCCTTGACTGCCCCCACATCACCTCGAACCATCACGGTGATATATCCTGAACCCGTCTTTTGATAACCGCATAAGTTTACATTAGCGGCTTTAAGCATAGCATCCGCCGCTTCAATGGCAGCAATCAGTCCTCTGGTTTCAATCATCCCCAAAGCTTCTTTAGCCATAAAATATCCCCCTTAATTTGTTAAGAGCGAGTAAGTTCTTCCGCTTCCTCAAATGACATTTCTCCATGAAGCAATTTGAGGAGACCAGTACAAGCGGTTTCTAAAGCGCCTGTTTCGCCCACAACCAGAACTGTACCTAAATATCGGTCAATAAATATAACTTCCAAGGCCGCAGACTTAGAGAGATAATCTGCAACAACTAATGCTACCTCACCAGGCGAAACAGAGACAATAGCCAAAGGAGAACCTTCAATAGACAGTTTTTGTGTTACCTGATTGTCAGGGTTGGTAATGATATGACAAAGATTGACGCATTTCCCGGATACTTCTTCGCATATCATCGGCATTTCTGCTGCCGTTAACATAGTTTTCCTCCGTCATCCGAACTCTTATCTGTCATTTTTCAATCTTGGATCTCCATCGTATCGATAATGCCAATAATCGCAGCATCAATAGGCCCACCAGCTGAATCTTCAAAGCGGCCAGCCGAGCCACCCATAACCAACAAAACAGTTTCTCCTACACCTGCACCGACAGAATCTACTGCAACAATCAGATTTTTATTATCAAATTGCTTAGATAGGCCATTTATAGGAGCAACCACCAAGAGCGGTTTTCCTGTTAACTTACTGTCTTTTTTAGTTGCCACAACATGACCAATCACTTTGGCAATATACATTTTGCCTTCTCCTCCACTCTTTAACGGACAACAATTTCAATGCCCCGTTCCTTAATTACATCTTGAGCAGCCGGGGTAATTATTGTTCGAGGAGATATGCTGATTTTACTGCCGATAGTCGTCAAATCAGCAACGCTTAATATTCGTTTCTCAAATAACTGCTGGCATTCAATATTTGTAGAATGCACCATGCCATGCTTACCAAGCTTACATTGCACCATATTAGTTAATTCGAGTGCTTCACACAGCTCTATTCCATAATCCTTCAACCGTTCTAGATTGGAGGCCAACATCGCATTATATGCCTGTTTAGCTTTATTATGGCCCATCCCCTCACGGCTGAGGTGCTGAAGATTACAGGCATCTCGTACGGCAATTATCGGTTTGTCAGAAAGCAGGGAGACCATGATCAACGTTGTAGCCAGATTATCGGCTATACCATTGATCACTTTGGCTGCAGTATTCAAGGTCATTATCGGGACTAGAATTGCTTCATTGTCTTGTAGCATCTGCTGCAACTTGTTGAGATCTTCGGAATCATCATATACCTTAATCGAACCCAAAGAGTCCAGCAACCTTTGCTTTCCGATCACTATTTTGCCATTAGGAGTAAAGACTGCCTCAAACTGATAACCTTCTCGTTGCAACATCTGCATCTGCTTAAGGACATCATCAAGACCAATCATGCCGCCGGAGAATACGGCCATTATTTTTTTCGAAACAGATTTAGGTTTACTACTTTGGCTTTGCTTTGCTAATTCAGCCAAAACCATTTGGATTAGTTTCTGTTGTTCTCCATCAGTCATCTACATTCACCCCTGCTATTTTTCCCCTGGATTTTCCGTCGTTCTTTTGGAAGAGTTGTTATGGATAATGGGTGCTGTGTTTGGCCTAACTTCTTTTTCAGGGCTTATTTCTTCCCGTGATTTTGGTTTTTATCTCTAGCTTTAGCTTCTTCCTTGGTTTTAGCTTCTTCCTTGGCTTTAGCTTCTTCCCTGGCTTTAGCTTCTTCCCTGGCTTTAGCTTCTTCCTTGGCTTTAGCTTCTTCCCTAACCGTATCTTCGACTTTCATTGCTGAGCTTGATGATTGTGCTATGGGGGACGACACCTTTGTGACTACATCAAACTTACGAGAAAACCGAGAATCAGAATTCCTTTTCAACAGCATTTTTTCCAACTCTGCATGTGGACGGGGCATGATAACTTTGCTGAACACCTGCGTAATTTGATTAGCAACTGCACATCCAGCATCGACAGCTGCCTGTACTGCTCCAACATCACCGCAGATCTTAACATTAATTAATCCCGGCCCGCCTTTTGTGATCTCATAGCCGATCAATGTTACATTTGCCGCTTTAACCATAGCGTCAGCACAAGCGATGGCCGTAGGCAGACCCGCTACTTCAAGAACCGCGACTGCTCCGGAATATCTCATACATCCATATCCTTTCCTATTGTAATGCAAGCTGATTACAGTGCGCTTCTCAGGCCAACATTACCAATTAAAGCACAGCGCATCGGTCTGGTAAAAGTGCGAGGTGTCGTCAATCCATCTCCTGTAGGACCCGCAATCGTCATGGTAGTATGGCCTTCACCATCAATCCCGGCTCCGTTATAGGACGAACCGTTTTTGACCAGAATAGTTGTGGAAAGCATTTTAGCATAGCGTGTCATATGGTCGATGTTTTTCGAATGGATCACCGCCGTATGGCGGCGACCTCCTTCGATTTTCATTGCCAGATTTGCACCGCTGTCAAAATCTTTTATCCGTACAATCGGCAGGACGGGCATCAGAAATTCTTCCATCACCAACACATGATCAGCAGGTGCTTCAAAGATGATTGACCGGTAGGTGTCGTCAACGTTAATGCCAATTTCTTTCAGAATCAGATTGGCATTCTTACCTACGAATTTTACGTTCGGATTGCCATTTGGCAGTGTAACAACCTTGACTAAATCATCAATTTGATTACTTTTAATCAGATAGGCCCCTTTTTGGCGCATCTCCTGTATCAAAGCATCAGCGATACTTTCCACTGCAAGTACAGATTTCTCACCGACGCAATTAATACCATTTTCATTGCTGTTACCATTGATGACATCTTGCGCTGCTTTAGAGATATCGGCTGTCTCATCAACCAGACAAGGAGGGTTGCCTGCTCCGGCACCAATGGCTTTTTTGCCGCAGGACAAAGCAGTCTTTACTACTGCTGGCCCACCAGTTGCCACAATCATGCTTATCTGTTCGTGGTTCATCAGTTTTCTGGCATTCTCAATTGTCGCATCGGCAACGACTGTAACAATATTGGGTAGCCCGCCAATCTCAATGATTGCTTCGTTTACCAATTGTACAGTTTTGATCGTAGTTTTTTTCGCACCGGGATGGGCACTGATTACTGCTGTATTACCGGCAGCGATCATACATATTGCATTATGAACCACAGTCGCTGCGGGTGCAGTGGAAGGTGTAATGCAGGCAGTTACTCCAAATGACCTACGTTCAATAATTGACATCCCCAGATCACCAGAGAAGATCTCCGGCATTACGTCTTCAATTCCTGGTGTCTTTTCCAGCATTACCAAGATTTTCTTCATTTTATGCTCTTGGCGACCAAAGCCTGTTTCTGCCAGCTCCATTTTAGCCAAGAAATCTACATTGGTATGAATTTTACTGCGGATAGCCTCTATCATCTCGCCGCGCCTTTCGAGACTACACTTTGCCAACTGATCATAAGCTGTTTTGGCGGCTTCTACGGCGCTGTCAACGTCGTTAAATACACCGAAGCTGTTTGGCGACAACATCGTGGAAACAGACTCCGCAATATCCTGACATTCTGTTTTAGTACGGCTTTGGCTGGCCATTGCAGCAATCACTGCCGCGGTCACTTCTTGTACCAGTTTTTCGTTGATTTCCAAGATTAAACCCTCCTTGTTCAGAACTATCAGCGAATGATTTCTACAATATCGCCTGTCCTAATGTTTGCTGTATTTCCTTCGTCCGTATCAACATGGAATTCATTAACCCAGCCCTTACCCGTTCTGACTACTACATTTTCAAAAACAATCGAGCGATCACCTGATGTGCGGGCTTTAACCATATCTCCGTCCTTCAGCCCCCATGCAGCAGCCCTTTTCTCATCGATGTGGGCATGCCGCCAAGCTATCATCACAGCAGTATTGTTGGTTACTGTCCCGTTAGGACCGATAAGCGTAAGTTCCGGAGTTTTTCCTGTTTCTCCCGACTGCATCACCGACGGTACCACGCCCAGATGACGGGCATCTGAAAAAGAGATCTCAATTTGAGTATTGCGACGCAGAGGGGCAAGTATGCGCACTCCAATCAAGGCACCTTTAGGCCCCGCAAGTATCACTGTCTCTTTCGCTGCAAACATGCCCGCTTGTGAAAGCGGTTTTTCTTCCGTTAATTCGTAACCTTCACCGAACAACTCATCCAAATCGTGGCGATCCAAATGGACATGGCGATTTGAAACGCCAATCGGTATTCTAATTGGCTCTGTAGCCGGAACCACCACCCCTTGGGGAAGTGGTTCCGGTTCAGTAGCCATTACCTGACTGGATGCTTGCATATATAGTTGGACTAGTTCATATATCTTTTCTTCCTGTGTAGCTGCCATCCTCACCCAGTCCTTTCAATCAATCCTCAATGAACGGCTCAAGATAAGGCTTAGTTACGCAAACAGGTTTGCTGCCCATGGCTGCAAGTGCCTTATAGGCTACATCACGACCTACAATCGTCGCCTGTTTGACCGCTCCGGAATCACCGGTATAGCAAATAATATATTCATTAGAAAAGCTGGTGCCTTTAGTTGGGGACATCGCCATCGTAACTTCAACATCAGCTGCCTTCAACAGCGCATCGGCGGCCAAAATTCCGATAACGGAAGGAGCGGCACCCACCATCCCCCATGCTTTTCCTTCCTTGCCACCCAGGTAGGTGCTTAATACAGAACTGGCACGAGCGGAATACTGTGTTTCCAGGTGTCCTGCTTCACTGACATAAACACCGCCCATTTGACGTTCAAGATTAGCCAAGGTAGTTTCTACTGCCCGGCGAGCATCAGAGACTTCCTCGGCACCGAAAATAATCATGATACCATGACCAGGCCCCCCTTTGGTATCACGGGGCAGTTCAAGTCGAATCACTTCAGAATTGCTGGCTTTGACAGCATCATCGGCGGCTGTCGCTTGCGGTCCGGCTCCGGTACGGCTGCCGATAAGACCGATTGACCGATATTTTGGATCAATTTCCAATGCTTTGCTTAGAACAGGGTCGACACTCGCCAAGACTAAACCAATTGTATCGCCGGGACCTACTCCAACAAATTCTGTAAAACTATTGCTAGAAATGACGCTTGAGACGCAGGCTGCAGTTTTTGTATTTTGCTTCAGCAGTTCTGCCATGACCTGCTGAACGATCTTTTCGTTATCCATCTCTCTTCACAACCTCCATTTAAATTTAGAATCCGGACTAAACTTCTTGACCGATCTTATTTGCTATTCGGCAGCAGTTTTTCCGTATCGCTATGGGGGCGAGGGATAACATGAACAGAAACAACTTCTCCCACTTTTTGCGCAGCAGCACAGCCCGCATCGGTGGCCGCTTTAACCGCACCAACATCACCGCGTACCATAACAGTAACCAAACCGGAACCGATTTTTTCATAGCCGACCAAGGTGACATTCGCCGATTTCGTCATGGCATCGGCCGCTTCAATCGCTGGTACCAAACCTTTTGTTTCAATCATTCCCAATGCATCTAAAGCCATAGCATTAATCTCCTTTAATGTTGAATTTTCATACTTTAACTACTTTAATGGATGCCAATTAATCAATTCGCTAAACTCATGATTAATGATTAATGATTAATCAAACTCGCTGTGCTCGTGGCGGTTAATAACCTCGTCTTGGAGCATCGGACTCAACCTTGTAAAATAAGCGCTATAAGCGGCGACGCGTACCAGCATGCCCTTGTAGTTTTCCGGATTTGCTTTTGCATCTAACAGGGTCTGCTTATCTTGCAACGTAAGCTGTACATGCTGCACCCTAAGTTTGACCAATGTCTCTAAGAAACGAATCAGGTTGTCTCGACCAACTTCGCCCGCAACAACATTCGGCGAAAATTTGATGTTTAGGAGGGTACCGTTGCCCATGCGTGGGCTGTCCAGCTTTCCTACAGATTTAAGCACAGAGGTCGGACCGTTGAAATCGTGGCAACAAGAGCTGTTATAAATTGGGTTGATACTGTTTGAGACGGGCTCGTAGGCTCGACGACCGTCAGGAGTCGCCGCTAGACACGATCCAAGGCCGAGATTGCCGCCTCCACATAAGCAGCCGGCAAGAATTTTTCCGCCGCGGGCGTTTTTATATTTACCGAATTCGTCTATGAAGGAGTTGACAACAAAATGTGCGATCACGTCTGCATAGTCGTCGTCGTTGCCATAGTGGTGTACTTTTTCACTATTGACCAGCTCGTAGAGAGCCTCGTATCCCTCCCAGTTACTATGAAGCGCTTTCTGAAACTCCGCTCCGGTCGTTTTCTTTTCCTCAAAAATCAGCTGCTTAATTGCGCATAAACCGTCGGCAACGGTCGCCGGACCGACAATCTGCGGACACATGAAATTATAGATTGCACCGCCTTTGGAAACATCCATACCCTTGTCGATACAGCCATCTATAACCGCGGATATATAGGGCAATGGTTTCAGGCGGCTATGAACAATATCTTCCGCATTAATGAAGGTGACCGCCTTGTTCACCCAATACGCCAACTGCGCGCTGTAGGCTTCTGCTACCTCTTCGTAAGATTTGAAGTCCGCTAGGCTGCCGGTGCGTATACCCAAACGCTCGCCAATAGCACCGCAAATACTCCAACGGGAACATGCAGATCCGCAATCAATGCAACGCCCATCATTGATAGACAGCTCAAACACTTTGCCGACACTGAAATAGCAGGCGTCATGCTCGCCGTATTCCTTGCCGGCGATAGACGGTTCGACACAACCGACGATGGAATAATCACGCGCTTCCGCCAGTGTTCTGCCAGCCTCCATAGAGGCGAGTATGTTGGCCTCATCGTTAAAGAGCTTGGGTTGCCCAGTTCCGATGCGAATGACATTTACAGTCTTGACTTTGAACTCCCAAGGGGTATTATCATGCCAACGGACAGATAGCCACGGGTCTGGAGTATAGGTATGGGCATGAGCTTCAAGCATCAAATAGGACAGATCATTGCTTGCGTCCCTGCCATCACGGGTTAGTCCGCCAACCATGACCGTGGTACCGGCTATACCGGATTCGGATTGAAATAGCCCTGTAAATCTGTCTCGCAATTTCATGAGTTCGTAGAGTTTGATGCACCAACTTTCGATAATTTGGGCAACAAAATGTTTGGTTACCACGCCGTTCTTCATATCCCGTTCATAAAACGGGTAAAGCATCTGGTCAAAACGGCCGTAACCAATTGAGTGGCCGTTGGAATCAATCACGATAACATTGGTAGCCAGATGATAGAGCTGCATAGCTTCCCAGAAAGTGCGGGGCGGGTTCTCCGATACCCACTCAACATTTTCGGCCATTTGCAGGAGCTCCTGCCGGCGGACGAGATCGCTCTCCTTGCCAGCCTTTTGACGCGCAACCGCGCCGTAGCGACAGAAGAAATCCTTCACACCGTCCAGTGTGATCAGAACGGCGTTGTAAAATTCCCGCTTTTTGATATCCTCTGCTAATGTTAAGTTAAGCTCGCCTAACTTCGCCTCAATATCCCTGCGGATGCCGATAAACCCTTTGCTAAACAACACCTCATAATCCGCTATAAAGTGTCCGATACCGCCAGACAGATGAAGATTGGGATGGAATACAGGCCTTGCACCAGGCAAGACGGACCCTTTCTTCTCCTCGTCGCTGAGTATTTTAGCGATATTGTCCTCCACTGTACGGCCTTTCCAATAGTCGCGTATGCCCATAATATCGCGCTTGGTTTGCTCGGTTAGGACAAAGCGGTCCTGGTCGCGCTTCTCGATGGGGAAGTTGATCATTTCATCACAAATCCACTCCAGGGAAAACTCCGGGTAGAGCGGCGCTCTTCTAGGAGGGCAACCCATATCCCCGATAATCAACTCATCATCATAGACATCGACAGGCAGATTATGCAGCAGGTAAGAAAGCACGTTGGCCGCTTTAATGATGGGGGAGTCATTTTCATATTTTTTATAGGCTTCGGTAATCAGCAACGCTCTCTTAGAATCGATGGTGTCCTCATAGGCGTGCACTCTCTTGAGGATCTTATTAATCCTTGGATAAGGAGAAATCTCAGTCTCACCTTTCAGATCCATTCTGGGGTAATCTTTATCGAAAGAGTCGTTGCCACCTGTACCAAGCTTTGCCCGCTCATTATCCTGGTCAAAACTGGGTGAGACGGACGGCTGCAAACCGTTCTGCATTTGCCGCATAACCTTTTCGACGATTTCGGATATCTTTTCTGTGGTATACTCCATAATACAGCCTCCTAATTTGTTCATTGTTTAAAATTCGTAATGTAGTGGCTTGTTCAATATGGATACTTGGCCTGTGATTCTCACCTCCTTTTGCACCCCACACATTTATGAGCATGTATTTTTGACATTTTATCTATTACCAGCCTAAAGGAATGTATCTGTTTTTCACATCACCGCATGTGAACAGAACCTCGATTTTCCTGCTCAAGGTAATTTACAGTGTTATAGTAGATTACCATTTAATGCCGAATTGACTTAAGCTCCTATCCCTATATGTCATCAATCATTGCTTTCATGACATATTGCTTTGTGAAACGACAACTACATAATCACACAGAACTTGCAATTCGCTTTTCCATATCATCAAGGGACTGAAACCCATAAAAGCGTGCCATATTTAGAATCATCATCTCGCTTAAATTGATGGACTGTGCCTGCGCCTGATATATATCCCGAAGACATAACGACAGGGTTTTTAACGAGTAAGTGAGTAATTCCCCGCGCAGATATGTATCCACAGAGGTCCAGGTGCCGGTTTCGGATGCCGGACGTCCACACGACCGGATATTGGGGTATCGCAGGTCAACCTCAGCGGTCCACGTAGATAATATTTCCATAATCTTCTCCACAAGCTGAACTGCCTCAGTTGCAACGGGCCGCAAATCATTTTTAATCTGCTCGTATTCTGAAGGATTTGTGACCTTCATCATATGTGCATATCGTTCCGCTACCATGTTTACTTGCTGACTTTCTGCCAGCTGTAAGTCAGCAAGTAAACTGGACAGTATATCTTCGTTCCAAACTAAATGCTGAGATATGCGCATGATTTGAAAAGTGGTGGGATTCTGCCTGCATCCGTCTGGATCATCTATTGCTGTAATTGAAATCAGCATTTTCCACTCCAAATTAATGATTTGTTCGATAAGTTTTTGTTTCGTCATCTTGTTATCACCTCTTTCTGTCTAAACTACACTTTTATCATTAAGAGC
>DATMYU010000674.1:0-10523 GCA_035560775.1 Desulfosporosinus sp. | reverse complement strand
ATATTGAGTGATCAATTGCTGGTTAGACCATAATCCTAGCAATTTAAAGAGCTTACCTTGTTTGTGATATCACGCAAACAAAAATAATTTAATTTCGTTTGTATAAGTATTTGAAAGGAGTGTGTCAATTGGCTCAGTTATTGGATGGTAAAGCGGTGGCCAAGGTTCTAAAGGAAGAAGTTCGTGAGGAAATTGCACAGTGGAAAGAAAAAGGGGTACAGCCTAAACTGGCAGTGATTTTAGTCGGAGACGACCCGGCCTCCGTGGTATATGCACGCTCAAAACAAAAAGTTGCTGAGGGTATGGGCATGGCCTTTGAACTCTTCACCATGCCTGCAGCTACACCAGAAGCAGATATTCTGAAACAAATTGACCTTCTCAACAATGATAAAGACGTTCATGGCATTATGATTGAACTTCCCCTTCCTAAGGGAATTTCAAAAAATAAGGTTACGACAGCAGTGCGCCCGGACAAGGATGTCGATGGGGGTCATCCCATGAATCGCGGGTATATCTTGAGCGGCGAAGATGGTCTTTTCCCAGCCACCCCGGAAAGCTGTATTGAGATACTGTTGCGTTCTGGTGTTGAGATTGCTGGAAAACACGTTGTTTTAGTGGGCCGAGGGGAAACTGTGGGCAAACCTCTTGTCTTTATGATTTTGAAGTACAATGCAACTGTAACAATTTGCCACTCTAAAACACCGGATTTACCTTCCTACACTCGCCAAGCCGATATTTTAATTGCCGCCGTAGGTCGCGCTAAGATGATCAAGAAAGACTGGGTTACTCCAGGTACAATAGTCGTGGATGCGGGGATCAATGAAATTCCTGGAGGAATTTGTGGAGATGTGGATTTTGAAGGAGTCCAAGAAGTGGCTTCAATGATCTCTCCTGTACCGGGTGGAGTCGGTTCATTGACGACTGCTTTACTCATGCGTAATGTCCTTAAGGGAATTGTGCTGCAAGGGAGGACCAATTAATGGATATGGATAAAGTATGGGAATGGTCGACGGAAGAATTTCTAACGGTGTCTGCCAGTTCTTCACCTACACCGGGCGGGGGCAGTGTTTCCGCTTATGTTGGAGCACTAGCAGCATCGATGACCTGTATGGTTGCTAACCTCACGATCGGTAAGGAAAAATTTAAAGATATAGAACCTCAGGTGAAAGAGATTTTGTCTCAGGCAGAGGCAGTGCTTTCTGCGTTAAAAAATGGATTGAGTGAGGATATCGCGGAATTCTCGAATTTCATGGCCGCGTTAAAATTGCCGAAAGGCACTGAAGAGGAAAAAACCTTGCGTACTGAGAAGCTGCAAGAGGTTTTAGTCTCAGCTACAAATACTCCACTGGGAATTTCTCAAAATTGTTTTAAAATCTTACAATTAGCACAGGAACTTGCTCCAATTGGCAACAAAGGTGCGATCAGTGATATTGGAGTAGCGGCCTATTTAGCAGAAAGTGCGCTGAAATCAGCGATGCTTAGCGTGGATATTAATCTTCCTCAGATTAAAGATGTAGGGTATAAGGAGCAAGTCTTGGCCGAGAGAGCAAAGCTATTTGAGCAAGCAGCTCTTATTTGCGCGGAGACAGTGGCGGTCGTCCAGAGCCGATTGTAAGGTCGATGTTCGTGGCCGGTGATTTGTAGGATATAGATAGCGCTGTATGGATTATGAAAAGGAGGAATGAATTATTTCATCCCTCCTTTTCGATATGTTATTATAGGTATTGAGGTGAAGTTAGTGCCTAAAATATGGACTGTCTCCGAGCTTGTCGGCCAAATCGGCCAAGTCCTGCTGGATCGAGCAGATTTACAAAACTGTTGGATCAGTGGTGAACTTTCGAACTTTAAGAACCACCGTGCTTCTGGGCACTGGTATTTTACCATGAAAGATGAGTCTTCCAGTCTTAAAGGGGTTATGTTTAAAAGCCGTTCGGAACGTGTGCGTTTCATCCCAAACGATGGTTTGAAGGTCATGATTCGGGGAAGCATTCGTATGTATGAGCGAGATGGAACGATTCAGCTATACGCAGAAGAGATGGAGCCCAGCGGCCTTGGTCAACTCTATTTGGCCTTTGAGCAACTTAAAAAGAAACTTGCCGACGAAGGTCTATTTGACCCAGCACGCAAACGGGAAATCCCTCGTTTTCCCCGGCGTATTGGGATTGTGACAAGTCAGACTGGAGCGGCGATACGGGATATCCTTCATATTATGGGGCGTCGGCATCCGGGTATGTCCTGGGTTTTGGCGCCAGCTACAGTCCAGGGAGAAACCGCGCCACGAGAAGTGGCTCAGGCAATCGCTCGTCTTAACCGCTATGGAGCGGTCGACGTCATCATTGTTGGCCGTGGTGGAGGATCTTTGGAAGAATTATGGGCCTTTAATACGGAAGTGGTGGCTCGGGCCATCGCGGCGTCCGTTATTCCAATCATATCTGCTGTGGGGCATGAAACCGATGTGACCATTGCAGACTATGTTGCAGATCTGCGTGCGCCAACCCCTTCGGCAGCGGCCGAGCTGGCTGTGCCTAAATTACAGGATTTGCAGTTTCAAGTAGAGCAAATACGTGTTCGGCTTCAGGGGGCGATGGCGACGATCATTGAGCGGAAGCGTCAGTACCTTGAAGGGATAGCTAATAAAGGACCACTCAAAGATCCTTTTTGGCGCATTGATCAGAATCGACAGCGCATAGATACTCTGCAAATGCGCCTTCAGGAGAGCATGACTAGATTAGTAGCGGATAAAAATGGTATACTAAACTTATTGGCGGCTAAGCTGGATCTGTTAAGTCCATTGGCCATTTTGGGTCGTGGATACTCGTTGGCTTACGACACGGAGGGGAACCTTCTTCGCTCTACGGGGCAAGTGGAAGTTAATGAACAGATTCGGATTCGTTTGGCAGAAGGAAATTTACGTTGCCAAGTGTTAGAGAAGGAGATTTAATCCATGAGTACAAAAGAAGTGACTGGGGACCTTTTCGTTGAAAAATCGCTAGATACACAAGATACAATAGATGGGCATAAACCTAAAGATACCGTTTCCTTGGAAACAGGACTTGAACAGTTAGAAAAGATTGTTAAAACCCTGGAGCAAAAAGACCTTCCCTTGGAAAATGCGTTGAGCTTATTCAAAGAGGGTGTGGGTCTTGTTCAGTACTGCTCGAACGTCTTGAATCAAGCGGAAAAACAGATGGAAATTTTACTTGAAGGTCCGGATGGATCGTTGCAGATAAAACCTGTAAGTCTCGAAATGGAAGGATGAACGTAAAGCGTGTTCGAGAAAACCTTTCAACGCTATAGCACGATGATTGAACAGTTCCTCACTCATTTGCAGTGGGACAAGGAGATCTTAAATCAGAGTATGTATTATTCCTTGATGGGGGGAGGGAAGCGGATTCGACCAGTTTTAGCTCTGGCCTCTGCAGAAGCTGTCGGTGGAAATCTGGAAACAATTTTGCCAGCTGCGGTTTCCTTGGAACTTATTCATACTTATTCTTTAATACATGATGATTTACCGGCTATGGATAATGACGACTACCGAAGGGGAAGATTATCAAATCACAAAGTATTTGGAGAGGCCCAAGCAATTTTGGCTGGGGATGCCTTATTAACCTATGCCTTCGAACTACTGGCGGATCCAGGACTAGATCAGCCGGCGAGACAGCTTCGCATTATTCATGAGGTTGCTGTAGCTGCGGGAAAAGTTGGTATGGTTGGGGGTCAGATTGCAGATGTCGCAGGAGAAGGAAGAACGCTAACTTTAAACGAAATTGAACAGATTCATAAGGCTAAAACAGGTGCATTGCTGACGGTTTCTGCTCGGCTCGGAGGGATTTTAGCGGGCGGTACGGAGGAGCAGGTTAAGGCCTTGACCAAATATGCTCAGGCGTTGGGGTTAGCTTTTCAAATTAAAGACGATATTTTGGATGTGGTGGGGGATAGTGAAACCCTGGGTAAACCTGTGGGAAGCGACCTCCGTCAGGGTAAGTCAACTTACGTTTCTTTGCTAGGACTCGAGGGAGCAGGTCGAGAGATGCATGCCCAAATTCTCAAGGCGCAGTCCGCCTTGAATATGTTTGATGAAGGCGCAGTCTTTCTAAATGAGCTAGCAAACTATATTGAACAACGCCAGCATTGAAAGAGGTTGTTATCATGCCGATTATCCCAGGGATTTTCTACAATGCAATTCTCGTTTCTGCTGTGACAGCTTGGTTTATAGCCCAAATACTAAAAATAGCGGTTAATCTGTTTCTGATGAGGAAGCTGAATTTTAAACTTCTTTTTAGTTCCGGTGGTTTTCCAAGTTCTCACTCTGCGACAGTAAGTGCATTGACTTTAGGAATTGGAAAGTACTATGGGTGGGATTCTCCTATATTCGCGGTATCTGCCGTTTACTGTATGGTTGTGTTATATGATGCGGCAGGTGTACGACGAGCAGCCGGGAAACAGGCAGAGGTTCTCAATCAGTTGGTTGAACGCTTATCACAAGGTTCGGACCTTGCTCAAGATCGATTGAAGGAACTGATAGGCCACACACCGTTGGAGGTTTTC
The DNA here is from genome assembly GCA_035560775.1 of Desulfosporosinus sp. Taxonomy (GTDB): domain Bacteria; phylum Bacillota; class Desulfitobacteriia; order Desulfitobacteriales; family Desulfitobacteriaceae; genus Desulfosporosinus. The sequence goes on along the minus strand of DATMYU010000674.1, from coordinate 5,975 downwards.
GGGGGTGTGATCGTAGGGATCGTTGTTGGGCTCTTGTTATGAGCTGTTGGGCTGGGGTCAGGTCGGATTGTCCTAGCTAATGTTGAACAAATTACGGGTTGGAATCTGACTGGACCAAATAAACGAGGGGGCAAGAAGGATGGGACTACTAGAAAAAATTCATGAGCCGAAGGATTTGCGCACTTTAGACTCAACTGAACTCATAACACTGGCGCAAGAGATTCGGCAAGAAATGATTGATGTGGTCTCCAAAAATGGTGGACATTTAGCTTCGAACCTCGGAGTTGTAGAACTCACATTGGCGTTACATCGGAAATTTGACAGCCCTTGCGATAAGATTATTTGGGACGTAGGGCATCAGACCTATGTACATAAACTTCTAACGGGTCGATTGGACCAGTTTAAAACTATTCGTCAATCCCATGGCCTGTCTGGTTTTCCTAAACGGGCGGAGAGTGCCCATGATTGTTTTGAAACCGGCCATTCCAGTACCTCCATTTCCGCAGCCGTAGGGTTTGCCAAAGCCCGGGATGTCCTTAGAGAGAGTCACCATGTAGTGGCGGTGATCGGAGATGGGGCAATGACCGGTGGTATGGCTTATGAGGCCTTAAACCATGCAGGGCATAGTGAAAGCAGTTTGATTGTGGTCCTGAATGATAACGAAATGTCTATTTCCCCTAATGTTGGGGCCATGTCTTCATATCTTAATCGCTTAAGGACAGATCCACTTTATGATAAGCGAAAAGAAGATATTGAGTATTTATTGAAACGTATTCCCGGTATCGGCTCCAAAGTTGCTAAGGTGGTTGCTAAAGCCAAAGATAGTTTAAAATATTTATTGGTCCCGGGACTGATCTTTGAGGAATTGGGGTTCACGTATTTAGGTCCAATTGATGGACATGATCAACCCTTAGTTGAACAGGTTTTAGAGCAGGCGAAGCAGAAAAAGGGACCGGTGCTTGTTCATGTCGTAACACGCAAGGGCAAAGGGTATAAACCTGCTGAGGAGAATCCGGGTGTCTTTCATGGGGTTGGTCCGTTTGATTCGATCACAGGAAAGGTCATTAAGAAATCCGCTCCACCGACCTATACCACGGTCTTTGGGGAAACTCTCTGTAAACTCGCCAAGGAAGACCCTAAGATAGTAGCTATTAGCGCCGCTATGCCAAGTGGGACTGGTCTTAATGTGTTCGCAAGTGAATTTCCTGAACGCTTTTATGATGTCGGAATCGCGGAACAACATGCCGTAACGTTTGCAGCCGGATTGGCGTTTGGGGGGCTTAAACCTGTTGTCGCAATCTATTCCACCTTTTATCAAAGAGCCTATGACCAAGTCCTACACGATGTCTGTCTACAGCAGGCTAATGTTGTTTTAGCAATAGATCGTGCTGGAGTCGTAGGGGATGACGGGCCAACACATCACGGGGTATTTGACATTTCCTTTTTTCGAATTATACCTAACCTCGTTTTTATGGCACCTAAAGATGAAAACGAGTTACGTCATATGCTCTACACGGCGTTACAACACAGCGGACCGGTGGCAGTGCGTTACCCTAGGTCAGTCGGTCAGGGCGTAAAGCCGGATGAAACGTTTAAGGAAATCCCCATTGGTAAAGCAGAAGTCTTGCGCGATGGCAGGGATGTGACTTTGATTGCAGCCGGCCCATTGGTTCATACCTGCTTTCTGGCAGCTCAAGAATTACGCCACCGAGGCGTGGAAGCTGCAGTTATTAACTTGCGCTTTATTAATCCACTCGATCGTGAACTCCTTTTACACTATGCGCGCCTAACAAAAAAATTTATTACCATCGAAGATAATGTCTTAAAGGGTGGTATGGGGAGTTCTATCCTTGAACTTCTTGAAGAAGAAGGCATCGCAGGAGTAGCGTTTGAACGCCTCGGTTATCCTGGATTTGTGGAGCAGGGATCGATTTCTCAACTTCATATTACCCATGGATTATCTGTTCAAGGTATATTGCAAGCAGCAGAACGTTTGCAATTGATTCGCCGCGCCGCGCAATCCTAGCTGGGTGAGGGCAGGGACAGAAGGAAGGTAATAGATATTGTGGCGAAGGGTAAAGAAAGAATTGATGTTCTAATGGTTAAAAATGGATTAGCAGCCAGTCGAGAGAAGGCGAAAGCAACCATCATGACTGGGATTGTGTTTGTCGGTGGGCAGCGCGTGGACAAACCCGGCACGGAATTACCGGAAAACGTCTTGATCGAACTGAAAGGGGAAATTCTACCATTTGTATCTCGTGGTGGGTTAAAACTGGCTAAAGCGGTGGAAGCCTTCCAGCTCCCATTTAAGGATCAAGTGGTTGCGGATATTGGCTCTTCAACTGGGGGATTTACAGATTGCGTCTTGCAAAATGGCGCGAAGCGAGTTTATGCTGTGGATGTTGGGTATGGACAGTTGGCTTGGAAACTCCGGAATGATCCTCGTGTTGTTTCAATGGAACGGGTGAATGCCCGTTATCTTGATCAAACATCCTTGCCGGAAAAGGTCGATTGGGTCGTTTCAGATGTGGCATTTATTTCAATTACAAAGATATTCACAGCCATGTTAGCTATTCTTAAGGACAATGGACAAGTCCTGTCTTTAATAAAGCCCCAATTTGAGGCTGGACGAGAGCATGTGGGGAAAAAAGGCGTTGTAAAAGATGGCAAAATTCATAAACAGGTTTTGGAGACTGTCCTCAGTCAGGCAGAAAATGTAGGCTTTCGTGTCTTAGGTTTGGACTATTCGCCGATTCGCGGCCCAGAAGGAAATATTGAATACTTGGCCTGGTTGGGATTACAAAGCGATTCAGGAATAGATTGGCATTTCGAGCTAGAACGTGTCGTTCAAAACGCTCAGAAAGAGACGGAGTGACGGATGGAAAGAGTCGTTGGTTTATGGCTCAATAAGAGTAAACCGGAAGCCGAGACGTTAGCCCTATTAATAAAGCCTTGGTTCCAAGCCCGCGGTTGGGACGTTTTAACAGATTGGGAAGAGATTGTCGAGCATAAAGCTCAATTCCTTATTTCCTTAGGCGGCGATGGAACTCTTCTTCAAGCAGCTCGAGAAGGTGCATCGTACGGGATTCCTGTATTGGGTGTGAATTTTGGGCGGTTAGGGTTTCTATGCGAAATTGAGCGAGAAGAAGTTTTTGGAGTTTTAGAGAAAATTGTGCATCAGGAATTTATTATCCAAGAGCGTTTAATGTTAAGCGCAGTTGTTAAGCGGATCGAAGCAGGCGATCTTGCTCTGCTCGTCTTAAATGATGTTGTGTTCTCCAGAGAGAGTGGGTCTGGCCTGATAACTCTTCAAGCCAAGCTGTCGGGAGAACTCTCCGTCAGTTATCCAGCCGATGGCTTGATTGTGGCGACCCCAACTGGGTCTACCGCTTATTCGCTTTCAGCAGGTGGGCCGATCATCAGTCCTAATGTACAAGCAATCTTGCTGACTCCCGTAGCAGCGCATTCCTTGTCTGCTCGTCCTATGGTTGTGTCAGATCATGAAGAGATTGAAATTATTTTAGCCAGTGATGAGCAATGCCTAGTGAGCTTTGATGGTCGGAATAGCGTCAAGATCCGCTCAGGAGAAACGGTCATTATTAAGACTGCTCCTATAAAGGCTCAGCTGATTCGTGTGGGAAGCCGAAGTTTTCCCCAAGTGGTTCGAGAAAAATTGAGGGACCGTTGGCATGAGTAAATTCGAAGCATAGATTAGGAACGATTATGCGTTAGCTTCAATATTGGAGCATCGAGCATCTTGAAAAGGAGGCATGTGGATGAAAGCTCGTCGACAGATGAAGGTCCAAGAAATTATTACCAAAGAGATCATTCGTACGCAGGAAGATCTTGCCGATAAATTGCGGCTTGCAGGCTTTGATGTGACCCAGGCTACGGTCTCCCGGGATATAAAGGAAATGGGTCTGATTAAAGTTCCCAGTGCTGGTGACGATTATCGCTATGCTGTTTCAGCTGAAGTGCATCCTTCTAATCTTCAAGATCGCCTTAGGCGGTTGATGCGCGAAACTGTCGTTTCCATTAACGATACGGAAAGCCTAGTTGTCATTCGAACGATTCCTGGAAACGCACAAGCGTTAGCTGCTGTGCTTGATAAGAGCAGTTGGGAAGAGGTCATTGGCACAGTAGCGGGGGATGACACGATTCTTCTGGTTATTAAACCCAAAGAAGTTGTTTCGATAGTTTTAGACCGGCTTACCACCTTGCTTTGATAGGAGGGACATTATGCTAGCGGAGTTGCACGTGGAGAATTTCGGCCTGATGGAAACGGTACGTCTAAATTGTGCTCAGGGGTTGACGGTGTTTACGGGAGAAACTGGTGCAGGGAAATCAATGCTGATTGACGCGCTAGGGGTGCTCTTGGGCGGACGAGCCAGTGCAGATCATATTCGGCATGGGGAAGCGAGGGCTCGGATTGAAGGGGTATTTGAAGAGCTTGCACCAGAGTACTTAAAGAGACTTGAAGAAGCGGGTTATCCAGTTGAAGAGGGCAAATTGTTTCTCTATCGCGAAATTAATACTTCGGGGAAAAACATCTGCCGCGTCCAAGGTCGGACGATCCCGTTGAGTCTTTATCGTACTATTTGTGAAGGACTTGTAGATATACACGGTCAAATTGAAAATCTTTCTCTCTTCCGTCCTGAAACCCACCGAGATCTTTTAGATGCGTTAGGAGGACTTCAGGGTGAGGTTATTAAGGTGAATGATGCAGCAAAAGCCTATCTAGCGATCATTCGTAAAGAACGAGAGTTGTCTATTTCCGAAGAGGAACGTCGAAAACAGGAAGAAATCCTTCGCTATCAGATTGAGGAGATCGATCAGGTTAACCCAGTTCTAGGTGAAGAGGGAGAACTTACGCAAGAGAAGAAACGATTGAGTAATGCAGAACGCATTATTGGTTTGTCATCTGAAGCTTATGGTGCACTTTATGAGGGCCCACCGGGTAAGCTTGCGGTGTTTGACCTGATGGGTCAAACACTTAAGGCTCTTCAAGAGTTGGCCAGGCTGGATGAGACGTTTAATGTTGTTGAGCAAGTCGAATCAATCTATTATGGAGTAGAGGATCTGGCGGACCAAGTTAGGGTGTATAGGGATAACTTTGAGTTTGAACCGGGGAGGCTCGACATAATAGAAGAACGGCTTATACAGTTGAGCAGGCTCAGGAAATACGGAACCAGCCTGGAAGAAGTTTTGGCAAAACGCACGGAAATGTTTCAAGAATTAGATAAAATTACTCATGTTCAGGAACAATTTGATGCAATTCATAAAGAGAAGATAATGACGCGTGAGGCCTATGATGCGGCTGCTCTTGAGCTTAGCCAGAGGCGTCTTATCATTGCTAAACGGATCGAGGGTGGTCTTTCCCAGGAACTAGCAGATCTGAGCTTAGAGAGAAGTCGATTCCAAGTTCGGTTTACCCCAAATGCTGAGCCGACGAACGGTGGGGCTGAGTCCGTAGAGTTTTATTTCTCTGCTAATTTCGGCGAACCTCCAAAACCTTTGGCAAAAGTTGCTTCCGGCGGAGAGATGTCTCGTTTAATGTTGGCTTTGAAAAGTTTACTGGCGAAAGTGGAGTCGGTAGGAACGTTTGTTTTTGATGAGGTAGATAGCGGGGTCGGCGGCAGGACGATTCATAAAGTGGGTGAAAAACTGGCTAAAATAGCCCAAAATAAACAGGTTTTTTGTATCACCCATGCAGCGCAAGTTGCGGCGTTTGCCGATGTTCATTATGGCATTGTGAAAGAAGAAAAGGACGGTCGGACACGGACGCGGGTTGAATCATTGTCAGAGTCAGATCGCATTGAGGAACTTGCCCGTATGCTGGGTGGTGGAGAGGTGGAAATTACGCGTAAACATGCCAAGGAGCTGCTTCGATGTTCGGGGTTCGAAGTTCGAAATTCGTTTGTCGTGTCCCAGAGTGAGCCCCAAGATAAGTTTTAAATTTAACCTTCAAAAATTAA
>DATMYU010000673.1:0-3170 GCA_035560775.1 Desulfosporosinus sp. | reverse complement strand
CTAGTAAATCCGTTTGAGGATCAATAACAAGCTGATCGATCTTCATGCCATGGATTTTTTTCGGTTTTCCAACGTAACCTCGAAAAGTACCGTCAGATTGAGACATAAAAATACCAATAGAGTCACATGTCACAATTTCTTCCGATATAGCTATTACAACCTGTTCGAGACATTGATGAAGATCAAGTTTGGAGTTAATTAATTGTGTGATTTCAGCAAGTTTGGAATAAAGAGACAAATCTTTCACGGTACATCTCCCTATCAGCAATTTAGCTTCTGTATGATTTTAACAGACCCGTATTGATAAAATTACAGGCAAGAGCATCATAAACATAAACTACATCATCAATCAATTTCTTATGACTCTTCACGACGCTTAAAATCACCTTTTCCCAAGTTCTCCCCTTCACTCTTTGAAACAGAACCTTGTCCTGGCTTGTACATCTCAAAGCCAATAACCAACTCTCGCAACGTCCAGACAGTTTTCTAATCTACCAGATTATTAATAAACATTCCACATTCTTCCTTCATTTCCTCCCAAGATTAGTAAAATAATTCAATAAAACACCAAAAAGCCAGGCTCTTGTCCAAGAGCGCTGGATTGAAAACCAGAAAAACAATTTGCTCGACATAGGATACTTCCATGTGGTGATATTCTCAACTAACTCTTTTTTACTCCAAGCATATTTCTCCATTTGACTTCAGATAAAGCTAAAAAGCAAGAGGATGGCTTGCAAACAATATTGGTGGCAATGAGTATGAATGATACTCCATTTTTTGCTTCCTTGATATAAACCCTATTAAGATGTCGGTTTTAAACCAACCAAACGATTTCGAGTCTGTTTTACAATTACTCCTTTTTAAAATAGAGATTCTGCTTTAACCGGTGTGAGGATTAACTGCTTACCTTTTGCCTCAGCTGTTCCGATAAGCCGGTAGCCTTTAATGCCCATGAGTAAGCGTCAAATAATACGCACATTAAACAAGTCCCGGCGCATGCCGGGACTTGATGTTACTTGATTGTAAGTTACGGTAGTTGGCAGTAGTTAGCGACAGTTATAGGTTCAGCTGCCATTGCAGGTTTCTGCATTGATTCAAAAATATCAGTAATTCCCCTTTTTTCACCTTCCATCTGGTTTCTTAACCAAAAATCTTATGCAACAACACCATGCACTCTGTCGTATATTAGATGTAATATCCAGCCTGGAAACCAGATTCGACTGCTTCCATACCCTGTCCAACCTCAGAGGCATCACCAACTACAACCAATTTCTTGACCTTGCCCTCCAGCTTTTCCTTCAGTGCATTCTCCGGCTTGGAGCCAAGTGCTATTACCACATCTTTAATGCCTTTAAACTCGCTGACTTCCCCATCTATTTCATAAACTATAGCATCTTTCTTGATTTCAAGAACCTTCGCGTTTGTAAAAATCTGTGCGTTGCGCTTTTCGAGGTATTCAAACTGGAAGTAATTTATTGAACTTTCGCCTTCAGGGGAGAGGGCATCCAGCATCTCAAAAATTGCCACTTTGTTTTGGAGAGAGGAAATATAAGATCCCGTTTCCACTCCGACTTCACCGCCGCCAATAATTGCGACATTATCGCCAACTAATTTTTTACTGCTAAGGACATCAAATGCGGTGCAAACATTGTCCCTATCTATACCTGGAATATTTGGAAGATACGGTTTTGTCCCTGTTGCCAGGATTACAGCATCGGGCTTTTCAGCGTCAAGCATTTTTTCATCAAAGGTAGTATTTAAATGTATTTTTACACCCAGTTTATCAAGCTGGCGTTTTTGCCAAACGGTAAACGTAGCCAGCTCCTGCTTATAGGGAGGAACGGCCGCAATCAACCATTGTCCGCCAAGCCTGTCACTCTTTTCGAAGATGGTTACGTCATGTCCGCGGCCGGCAGCAGCAATTGCTGCCTCCATTCCGGCAATACCGCCACCGATTATCAATACTTTCTTCTTAACCTCGGCTGGGGCGTCAAGGTACTCGCCTTCACGGCCTGTTTTAGGATTAACGGTGCACTTGATAGGTTCTTTTTTATAAAGCTGTGCAACACATCCCTGGCAGCCTATGCAGTGAATTATTTCATCTATCCTGCCTTCCCTGGCCTTATTGGGGAATTCAGGATCAGCCAGGGAACCCCGCGCCATACAGATCATATCTGCTTTATCGTTCTCAAGAGCTGCTTCGGCGATAAAAGGATCATTATATCTACCTACTGTAATTACAGGAACAGACACCGCTTTGCGTATTTCGGCCGCATAATCCGCCGAGAAACCATGAGGGACAGCTGCAGGAGGAAGCATATAGCGGATGGTTGTGTAATTTCCAACAGAAACATGGATAATATTTGCGCCTGCCGCCTCAAACATTTTTGCCAAAGCTCGGGAATCGGCAATTGTAAGGCCTTCGCCTTCAGGCAGAAGTTCGGTTGCAGACATTCTATAAATAACAGTGAAATCATCACCTACTTTTTTACGAACGTCCTTGATGATTTCAACTGGAAAACGGGCTCTGTTCATTAAATTTCCGCCATATTCATCTGTTCTTTTGTTGGAATATGGAGAAGTAAACTCTTGAATAAGGTATCCATGGGCACCATGGATTTCAACGGCATCAAATCCCGCCTTCTTTACACGCAGCGCAGCATCGCCGAATGCACTCACTATATCCTTGATCTCCGCAACGGTCAGCTCTCTTGGAGTATTAACTAAGGTTGGGTCTTTGATTGGAGAAGGTCCTACAACAGGCGCTCCTGTAGCAATTGTTTGACGGCCGCCGTGAATAAGCTGAACCGCTATTTTTGCGCCGTGCTTGTGGGCTACTTCGACAACTTTGCTTGCACCCTCTATTTGCTCGTCCATCCACATCCCAGAACAGCGATCAAACGCTCTCGCATCTTCTGTTACAGCCTGGGCTTCATTAATGATCAAGCCCCAACCGCCTTTTGCTCGGGCTTCCACATATTTCAAATAACGGTCGGTAACTGTTCCATTGTCAGCACAGTAGATTACCTCCATAGGCCCAATAACTAAACGGTTTTTCAACTTTAACTTGCCAATGGAAATTGGCTCAAACAGCATTTTAAACATAAAACACCTCCGTAATTTATCTGTTGGCAGTATACTGAAAATATTTTAACCGAGGATATTAAATC
>DATMYU010000672.1:0-4912 GCA_035560775.1 Desulfosporosinus sp. | reverse complement strand
ACGATTCTTTATGCATAGTTCGTGATATAGTATTTGTAAATTGGTGACATACTAATATAAGGTTTCAGCACTATAACTAGGTTGCAGAAAGGAGAGACATTAAATCAAGTATTAACAGTTATTAAGGGAGGTAAAATGAATGCTAATAAGGATAAAGCAGGGAATATTAGCAGGAGCTCTGATCATGATGATTCTTTTAGTTCTGGAAGGATGTAGCAAAACAGCACCTACTCCAACTGAGCCTACACCTGATTCAGTTGCGACTATTAATTCAACTTACGTCGGAGATGATACCTGCAAAGCGTGCCATGAGGGTATATCAACAGCCTACCATGCTACCAAACACGCTAATGGATTCAAACCTCTTTCGGCATACTCAACAGCCAATCCCTTGGGAAAGATTACCGTTTACGACGCAGTAAATAAAGACAAGCCAACCTCGGCACAACTAGATTTATCTAAAGAAGGTAATGTGTACGGCGTGATGATGGATGAATATGTGGTAGCCGCTGTTCCTGGATTTAAGGAGAAGATTTACCGCGTCGCAAAGGTACACAAAGTCGGAGAAAAATGGGAGATCCAGCCTGCCAAAGAGGTTGTAGGTGCAGACCAGAAACCCATTGATTCGGATAAAGACGGCAAAACAGATTGGTCAGCTGAAAGCTATACTTGTGGAAAATGCCATAGCCCAGGAATTGAAGTTGGTTCTAAGACTTTAGCTGTTTCCTGTGAATCATGTCACGGCCCTGCCGGTGCGCATATCTCTGCCGCGCAAGACAAGAAAAAAGGTAGTATTAAAATACCAAACTCGGAAAACTGCTTAACTTGTCATCAATCAGATCCAACCAAGGACCCAACTACGGGTGTTATCACTGCAAATAACCACTATGGGACACGTGATTACTCAGTTAGCAACCATGCGGCAAGTGGGCAGCTGAACGGTTGTTTGGCCTGTCATGGCCCGCATAAAGCAAATGCTTCAGGTGCGTTACTTATAAAAGATAATGCTGCGGAGATCTGCATGTCTTGTCATGCGGATAAGAAATATGATCCTTCAACATTGATGTGGAAAAATCCAACTGATGAAAGAGGTCATATTACCGCTGACCACAGTTTTGGGGCTATTAAGTACGAAGACACGGGTGATGATCCTAAGACAAAACCAATTGAAATCACCAATCCTAAGTCAGTTGAGTTACTCAAGAAGGCAATTCCAGATCTTGCTAAGTAATATAAGCGTTATTAAAAGCAGATGAGACGAAGCCTAGGCTTCGCCTCAATAAAAGGGCAACTACACTTCTACAGACGCCAGAAAACTTAGGCTAGGTCAGGTTTCCTTACCTAGCCACCACATTGAAATTAATACCATTGAAGATTCTGTCGCTCCTTGTTAGTCTTAACTGAACGGAAGAATTAGATTGTGTACAGTTAGGTAATAGATTCGAATAGGACAGGCTTTTGTGTTCTCCAAAGCGAAGGAGTGATTAAATTGTCAAATAATAAACGTTTATCACGTCGAACCGTGATCAAAGGTGGGGTGTTGCTCGGAACGGTGACTGCAATAGGGCTAATGTCAACTAAGGCCTTGTGGGCAGAACAAGTCGTACCACCCAATACTGTACCACTGAGTAAGAAAAAACAAATTGGCTTCTGCTACGACGAAAGAAAATGTATTAGGTGTGAAATGTGTGTAAAGATTTGTAGAAATACGTACAAATGGGAGGAAGGCACCATTTGGAGAAAGCTTCTTAAGAACGAAAAGGGTGAGGCCCTATCAATGAGTTGTAATCATTGCACTGACCCTGCATGTGCAAAAGTATGTCCGGTTGTTGCCTATACAAAAAGGGAAAGTGACGGGATTGTGATTCATAATCCTGCTAGGTGTGTTGGTTGCGGCTATTGCCTCTATGCCTGCCCATATCATGCGCCTCGTATAGGGGAGAAAACAGGGGCTGTTTCGAAATGCCATTTTTGTTATAAGCTACAGGATGCAGGGCAAGGCCCTCTCTGTGTAGGGGTTTGTCCTACACAAGCATTGACGATGGGAGATATGACAGAATTGTCGCAAAAGGGAGACCTGAATTATAAAGGTCTACCTGATCCTAAAATAACGAAGCCAAATATGATTGCAATACCTCAGAACCAATAAAGAGGAGGAATTGATATGGAACATTGGGGTTGGCTCATTGCTATATACCTTTTTCTCGGAGGACTAGGTGCAGGCGCTTATTTAACTTCATTTGCAGCTGAAAAAGGGTTTTTAGGAGGAGCGACTAACTTAAATCGTGTCGGATATTATGTATCGGCACCGATTGTAGGCTTTGGAGCTTTGTTATTAGTGACAGATTTAGGGCAAGGTCTGAGAAAACCGTGGCTGATATTAGGTATGTTCGCCAATTTGAACTCCGTAATGACCTGGGGGATCTATATTGTTTCTGCCTTTATTTTTGTGGCACTTGCTACGGCATACTTTGTATGGAAGAAAAAGCAGGCTCCGAAACTGTTGACGTATATAGGTGCCGTCTTAGCCTTATCAACTGCAGCTTATACTGGAATGCTCTTGGCTGTAGTCGAGGCAGTTCCATTTTGGCACTCGTACCTGATGCCAGTGTTATTTGTAATATCTGCCATGTCCACGGGTTTAGCGTTGACTTCAATGCTTGCCTATTTCTTCGAAAAGCAACAAGTACACGAAGAGAGAGTGTCGCAACTGCATTTATTACTAGTTGGCGCTGAGATCATCATAATCGCAGCATTCTTTGCACTCATATATTTCGGAGGCCAAGGATCAGTTGCAATAGAATCGGCTAATCGAATAGTGATAGGATCACTAGCTTGGCCTTTCTGGGTATTACTTGTGGTGGGAGGGCTTCTTGGACCAATGTTGATATTCTTCGTTCAACAGTTCCGTCGTAAAAGGCAAAAGGGAGTGGCGCAGAACGAAGATATGACAGTGCAAGTAGAACAGGTAACTGAGGGGAACCCTAAGAGTCAGGGTGCCCTAATACTATTGGATGTAGCTGTAATAGCCGGGGGACTGACTTTGCGGTGCGTGATTATTTTTGCCGCACTCCCTGTTTGGAATGGATTTCTGAGGTAACTCATTTTAAATGAAGAGTTACCTCGCATTTAATCCTGTAAGTAAGGGACATAAGGAGGAGAGACAAGAAGGAGAGATAAGTTTGAAATATTCAGAAGCAAACCTAGGTAGAATTTTTATTTTGAGATTGGAGAACGGAGATACAATACCGGACACCATTGAAGAATTCGCCAAGACACACCAGATAGAATCCGCAATGGTTCAATTTCTTGGCGGAGTGGATAAAGATAGTAAAGTTGTGGTAGGCCCGGAAGATGGTGAGGCTCCAAAACCGCGAAAAGTAATTGCCAATTTGCTCGGAACAAGCGAGGCTTTGGGCCTGGGAACTTTATTTATGAATGAGGATAGGGTTCCGAAGTTGCATATGCATTCTGCTTTTGGACGAGGAAGAGATACAGTAACTGGGTGCACAAGGGAGGGAATCTTGATTTGGCATATAGGTGAAGTTGTGATAATCGAACTAACCAATAGCACCGCACAACGGAAGATTGACGCTAAAACTGGTTTTGAACTCTTGGAACTGTAAAAACTTCGAAGAAGGACAAAGATTCCTGCGATCAGTGGAAGTCTTTGTCCTTCTTCGGTGAGGATGAGGATAACGAGTTCACTTAAGGTGCTTTGTTCTTAAACTTAACCCAATGCCTGCGATTAATAACAAAGCTAAGGCGGAACTCGTGAGGTTGAAAAGAAGTCTGTTAGGCGTCGGATTCTCAGGTAGTTGAGTCTTAGGTGGAATTGAAACTTCTGTTCCTAACATAGCTTGCGTCAAGGATCTCTTTTTTATGGTGGTTTTGTAATCCATGATATCGTACCGGGGTGAGCTGGTAGCGGCGTTTCCATAAGTTAATCGATAATGAGTGTTCCCTAAATCTTTTAAGACTAGTTTATTGATGTAATAGCTAATCTTCACGGACTTCAAATTAATGGGTTTATTATCACGGTTATGGATAACGAGTTGGAGTTGATCAACGGGGCTATTATCCGACCACACCATATCCTTGCTATTAGTAAGAGAAGGAACTAAGGGAGAATTTGAAAGTGTTCCTTCTAAGAGATACCGTTTCGATTCACTGTTTATTCCATAAAGACCGTAATTCCGTTCAAATATGTCATCAGTGCTTAATTCTAAGTGAAAGGCGAAAAGATGGTTCACCTCGATGATAACCAGAGTATCGTTTCTATCCTGAGTTATCGCAAAGGGAGCCAATTCTGATTGAATAAAGCCTTCTTTTTCTTTGGAAGTCGTTGCGTCACGGATCGAGTCTAGGAAATAGGGGACTTCTGCGTCTGTTTCATCAAAAACTCTTAAGTCCTGAAGCTGGTTACTGTGGGCATAGACCTCTTTATCCAGAACAACGTATTTATACCCCGGTGAGTTATCCGTTTGAATTGGTTTAGAATATTGAAAATCGTTCCCAGCGTACACGGGTGCCACGAACAGAAAAAGGCCAAATAAGAGAGTAATAACGATTTTATGCATCATAAGTTACTACTTGAACCTTGTTGATTATCTAAAGGTTGTTGTGAATCATCTTGTTTGCCCAAGAATACACCACCTTATTTCCTAGTCTATGTCTATTATAATACCCTCAAAGGACAAAATATAGGGGATTATGTTGTTCTTGAAATCAAAAAATAACGTGTAGAAACAAGGCTGGCTGAAAGTAATAATATTACTTTCAGCCAGCCTTGTTTGACTTCTATGGAATGGGGAGTATTTGGAAACTCTGGTTAAATATAGAGTTCACTGAGTTGAGGATATTTCTCCAAGCGTTGCCTGAACTTGATGCGATTGTTCATTGCGAATATAGG
>DATMYU010000671.1:0-6460 GCA_035560775.1 Desulfosporosinus sp. | reverse complement strand
ATTAAATGATTTGGAACAGAAAAAACAAAAAGCCCTTATTAAGAACAATCTCCATGAGATTGAATTAATAACTGCTCAGCAAGAACCCCTTTTATTGGCTGCAGGCCACTTAGAGAAAGAACGTCTGCTGTGGGCGGAACAAATCGGCCGTGACCTTGGAAAAGCACCAGAAGATCTGACGTTAGCAGAACTCGCGGAGCATTTTCCAGTCTTAGAGGGCGTTCGTCTTGATCTGGATCGGGTTGTGGGACAGTTACAAGAGATTCATGAGATTAACTCCCAACTTCTGCAGCAGGCCATGAAGGTCGTGGACTTTACCCTAGGGATGTTAACACACCAGGAAAAAAATACTTACACGCATCCAAGCAATAAAGAGCATGAAGGAGCAAAACTTCATCTTTTGGATCGGAGGATTTAAGATATGGCTTCCACTTTTTCAGGATTAGAACTTTCGCGCAGAGCGCTGTCCTCTCAGCAAATCGCTTTAAATGTTACTGGGCACAATATTTCTAATTCCAATACGCAAGGATATACACGGCAGATTGCGAATCTGATAGCAACGACACCCGATACGCTGCCAGCTATGGGACGGAACCTGAGTTTAGGCTCGGGGGTAACAGTGGATACGATTACACGGGCACGAGATGCGTTTGTGGATCGGCAGTTTCGTACAGAGACATCAAAACAGCAATATTGGGTTGCGAAACAGGATAGTCTGACGAAGGTCGAAGATATGATTAATGAACCTTCAGACAATAGTCTAAGCAATGATATGAATCAGTTTTGGGTAGCTTGGAGTGACCTTTCCAAAGGCCCAGAAAATGCGGGGGCGCGCTCGGTCGTTAGAGAGCGTGCTCTAACTCTTACTGATAGTCTCCACGCTATCTCGACGCAGATTAGTGATCGGCAGAATGATCTCAACTCCCAAGTGAATGTCCAAATCTCCCAAATCAACGTCTATGGTGAGCAAATTAAAGACTTGAATGAGCAAATTAAACAGGCTGAGGTAAATGGAGATAATCCTAATGATCTTCGCGACAGTCGCGATAACTTGGTGGATGAACTATCAAAAATCGTGAATGTGCGTGTGATTGAAACGAAAGACCCTAATTTTACAGACCGACAGGTTAATAACTTTAGAGTAGATATTGGAAATGAGATTACGCCACAGACCTTAGTTGATGGTGGAGAGGTTAACAAACTAGAAGGAGTTACAACTCAGAGTGGCATTGGGGATAACGATATAACGACTGTTCAGTGGGTTGGAGGCTCAACTCTCGACTTGGGACAGAATATGGGTACGCTTCAAGCAAATATCGAAACCCGTGACACGTACTTGGTAGATTTACAAGCGAAATATGATAAATTAGCTGCAGGAATTATTACGGCCGTTAATGAGCTCCACGGGACTGAGTTTTTTGACGCTTCTAAACTAACAGCGAGCAATATCGAGTTGGCTACTTCTATAAAAGATGACATAAATAATATTGTAACTGGAGATGGTGCCGCTGGCGATGGGAGCATAGCCACTGCTATTTCCTCTTTATCGACTGGGTGGTCCGCTCTAACAGCTGATAGCCAGGCCGCTAACAAAGCTGATTATGGAACTTCATTGGGAGATTACTATGGAGCCTCTGTTGCTCAGCTTGGCGTAGATGTTCAACAGGCCAATCGCATGAAGGCGGGAGAAGATGTCCTGCTCACGAATGTAACGAACCAGCGGGAGTCTTTGTCCGGCGTTTCGTTGGATGAAGAAATGACTAATCTCATTAAGTTTCAGAAAAGCTATTCAGCGGCTGCCCGGATGGTAACTATGATGGACGATATGCTAAGTACGCTTATGAATATGGGTGTAACGAGATAGGAGTGATAATCAATGCGGGTGACGAATAACATATTGAGCAATAACCTATTACGCAATCTGGAAGCGGCTCAGGGAAGAATGGACCAGTTGCAAAATCAGCTATCCTCTGGGAATCGGATCAACCGACCCTCCGATGATCCAGTAGGGATTCAAAATGCAATGCGTTTGAAGAGCAATATTTCATCCGTCGAGCAGTGGAAGAGTAATGCGGATGAGGCGTTGTCTTATATGAATACAGCGGACAGCACTCTCGGGGAAATAACTTCAATGCTGCAACGAGTAAAGGAGATTGCGATCGAAGGGGCGAATGGGACCTTAAGCGATGTTGGTAGAGGCGCCGTTGCTGATGAAGTAGCTCAGATTTCAGACCACCTCAAGACGCTGGCCAATACCCAAGTGGGGTCAAAATATATTTTCTCGGGCACGGCAACGGATAAGAAACTAATAGCCTCGGATGGCAGCTTTTCTCTGGAGACAAATGACTCGCCTGTCAATTTTGAAGTAGGAAATAATCTATCACTTGACATTTCGGTAAATGGAAAAACCTTGTTTGGTGACTCTACTTCAGGAATATTTGCTACTCTAACTGAACTAAAGAATGCTTTGACGTCCAATGATTCCGCCGGTATTGATAAGGCTTTAGGAGATATTGAGGTAGATACTGATAATGTCATAACGCATCGTACGGGTCTAGGGGCACGCATGAATCGGATGACAGCACTTCAAGAACAATTGGATTACACATCAGGCAATCTGCAAGATAACTTTTTCGGTATTGTAAGCGCGGATATGGCTACGACAATTACAGATTTTACGAATTCGCAAAATGTTTATAAAGCGGCTTTATCTGTTGGAGCCAAGATTATTCAGCCTTCCTTGGTGGATTTTATGAGATAAGGGCTGTTTTTCTAACAGTCGATCAGCCAGAAATCGCAGGCCAAACCAGAACTCCGATTCGGATTCTATAGGAAATTACGACCGAAGGGAGGCGCCTATATGCTCCAAATCAACATTTCTACTCAGCCTATACGTCTGGATTATACCATTAAGAATGCCCAGCTGAACTTGCAATCCCCTCCGCCTAAAGTGCAAACGGAGACCACGGCGGCAACATTGGAAATTCGTCAGCCCCGTGGGGAACTGACGATCGACAATACGCCCTGTCGTTACTCAATCGGTCTAAAGAATAACGCCGATTTTGCCCGGGATAATGCTGCACTTGGTAAGCAGACCGTTATGAATGCTATCGCTCGAATTGCCCAAGAAGGAACCCAATATGCACGGATTGAGAGTAACTCAAATGCATTTGCAGATATAGCTGCTAACTCTAGCATTTCTGAAGTCCCCGGCATTACCTTGGCTCATATTGATGCGCCAGACATTCGTTATCAAGCGAATCCCGTTCAATTCAACGTGACTCTTGGGAAAATAAACGGCACTATACTGCCTAGCCCCGTTCAGGGGGATTTTCAGCCCGGGAGTCTCGATATTCGGGTTACTCAATACCCGAGCATTGAGTTCTCAACAGTAGATGTCAAAGTATGAACCCCAGTAGGAGGCAGCAGTTACTATGAAAATTGAGTCAACTAGATTTGGTGAACTGGAAGTGGCGGATGAGCAAATAATCAACTTCCCCCATGGAATCCCTGGTTTTCCTGACGAGAAGACTTTCGTCTATATTGTACAGGACAAGGAAAGTCCGTTTTCGTTTCTTCAGTCCACAACAGAAGTTCATTTAAGTTTCTTGTTGGCTGATCCTTTTGCGTTTATTCAGGATTATGAATTTGTCCTAGAAGATGACGTTGCTGAGGAATTGGGCCTTTCCCAGGAAAATCCGCCCCAGGTGTTTTTAATCGCTTCGGTGAAGGAAAAACTGGTTGATATGACTGTTAACCTGTTGGCCCCTGTCGTAGTGAATAGGATTAATCGTACAGGTAGGCAAGTCATTCTAGACAAGTCGGAGTATTCTATCCGCCACAAACTGTTTCCTGATGGCTTGCCGAAAGAAGCTGTCAAAGGGGGACGGTAATATGCTAGCACTAACCCGCAAAGTTGGCGAACGGATCGTCATCGGTGACAACATCGTGGTGACTGTGGTCAGTATCAAAGGGGATAGTATTCGCGTGTCGATCGAAGCCCCCAAAGATATCAAGATTTATCGCGGTGAGATTTTCGATGCCATCGCCGCAGAAAACAAACAAGCGGCTGTTCCCCTGGATTTATGGGAATTGGATATGCTAAAAGGGTTGCAAATTAAGAAGTAAGGTTTGGAGACTTGATATTGAATGGCGACTTTCTTTCTCTAATGCACATAATAACGGAGTGTAATATTTAAGGATCTCTGGAATGCCTGTTGATACAGGCCTCCAGGGATTTTTTTGCAGCCGGATTTATTATCCTAGCGAATTATGACTATATCTGAATTGTGTGGTGCTTCTCTCGTTGGCGAGCTAACGAAATGCGAACATCACATTAAGCGAAGAACCCGAATGGGAGGCTATGTTCCCTTCGGGTTCTTTTCAACGTAGTAATTATTATTTAATTTCGGCAACATGATATGAAAACGAGAGCATTTTAGAAGAAAAGGTGAATTATCGAGTATATACGATTGAATTAAGCAATATATAGCCCTAAGACAAAGGTCGTATACCTACGATACAACAAATAGCAGGTGTAGTAGAAATCTTCAGTCCAACCGGCCGGAGGGCGAAGCATTTTACTCCCAGCAATGAGATGCACGGGCAAGGATGCCTGGCATAAAAATCAAGGAGGAATTTATTATGATTATCAACCACAACTTAGGTGCAATGAACGCAAACAGGAACATGGGTATCAATGCAAATAACGCCTCAAAATCAATGGAAAAACTCTCTTCGGGTCTCAGAATTAACAAGGCTGGAGACGATGCGGCTGGTCTTGCTATATCAGAAAAGATGAGAGGCCAAATCCGAGGATTAGATCAAGCCTCAGCTAATGCTCAAGATGGTATTTCAATGGTTCAAACGGCTGAAGGCGCTTTAAATGAAACTCATTCAATTCTGCAAAGAATGAGAGAACTAGCTGATCAATCAGCCAATGGAACAAACACTGAAGGTGATAGAGGTTCAATACAAGATGAGATGAACCAACTCACTTCAGAAATCAACAGAATTGGTAATACAACTGAATTTAATACACAAAAGGTTTTAAATGGTGGAATGGATTCAGGTGATGGTGCTAAAATAACTAAAGCAACAAATGCTATTATTGCTGGAACGGGAACTTTCGCCGCAGCTACGGTAGGTTCTACTGGCACAACTGCTAGTATTAAGGTTGACAATCAAACATTTAATTTTACAGCAGCAACAGGAGCAACTATAGATTCAACAATAGCCACTCTAAAAGACATAACTTCAGGAGGTGTAAAGCTTTCTGACTTAGTTGATATTACTAAGAATGGTTCCGAAATTGTATTTACAGCTAAATCAAGTGGAAGTACAAGTGAAATTAAAATTACTGCAGGAACTGCAGCAGCGGCAGCTTTAACATTATCAACAGCAGCAGCTACTACCATTGATGCTACTGGTGATCCAACTTTAGTAGAACGAGCAGGATTAAAAGCTACAGATGCGCTAGATACAGGAGCAGCCATAACGATTGCTGCTAATTCCACATTTAAGATAGAAGTAGGTACTGCTAGTGCTGTTACTGTTACCCTAAATCCAGGGGCTACAGCAAAGACTTATGATACTGCAAACCCCGATAAGAATGTTTCCAACGCTGCAATGCAGGATTTAGTTAAGGATCTTAATGCTAGTCTACAAAATGCAGGATTAAGTGGATCTGTTACTGCATCACTTTCAAAAGACAATGAGATACAATTTATCTCTGAAACTGGTCAAGATTTAAAACTTACAGACGGAACTAGTACACCATTAGACAGTTACCTAGGGTTTAGTGCTCCTGCAGATATGACGACGCCTACAAATGTATCACAAGTTGTTGGACCTGGAGTTCAAGGAAGCGGATTTAATACAACTTTCCAGATAGGTGCAAATAAAGGTCAATTAATGAGCCTAAGCATTAATGATATGAGATCAGCAGCTCTTGGAGTAACTGGAAATGCAGGACAGGCAGGATTTACTGCGGCTCTTGGAGTAACTAATGGCACAACAGACGTTAAGCAAGAGGCCGCATTAAATTTATTGACAAAAGAGGACGCAACTAAGTCTCTTGAAGTTCTTGATAAGGCCATAGCAACTGTATCTAGCGAAAGAGGTAAGTTAGGTGCTATAGCGAATAGATTAGAACACACCATAGCTAACCTTGGTACTTCCTCTGAAAACTTAACCACAGCCGAATCCAGAATTAGAGACGTAGACATGGCAAAAGAAATGTCCACATTCTCTAAGAATAATATTCTTTCTCAAGCTGCTCAGGCTATGCTTGCTCAAGCTAACCAACAACCCCAACAGGTTCTTCAATTACTAAGATAATTCTAAAGTAAAAAGAGTCGAGAGTTTTCTCTTGGCTCTTTTTCGATAAATTGATAGTACAGAAGGTCATTAGAGAGTTGGGGTTTTCTGTAGTGTCAATTTGATATATTAAGTATTGGGG
>DATMYU010000670.1:0-7494 GCA_035560775.1 Desulfosporosinus sp. | reverse complement strand
CGCAAAATTTTATAATCATTAATTCCAATAATAATCCCGCATCTCCGCCCCCGGTCTTTAATGCTAGGTCTGTGTTTAAGCACTCAGACAGCGCCGCGGAAAGTTTCTTATTGGATAACTTTAAAGATTGTTGCCATACTTTTTGCGCTTCATAGGGTGAAATCCCTAACGCAGAAGGCGCTTCTACCACATTTCCGCCACGCCCACGCAAGGCATTACAGCCCAAAAGAAGTCGAACTTGGCGAACCAACAGCGCTAAGACCTTCAAGGGATGCTCGCCACGCAACACCTCCTGCAAGGTTTTTACGGCCTTTGCCGTAGATCGAACGGCCACAGCATCCAAAAGATCAAAGACACTCGCCTCGATCGTACGGGTTGTGATAGCTTTAATGTCATCTGCCGTTATCTTTTGGCGATCTCCAATAAAGATCACCAGCTTATCTAATTCTTGACTTAAAACACCGATATGATGACCAGCCCATTCGATAAATAGGGATGCTACTTGAGTATCCATTGATTTTCCCCGTACTTTTAATTCCGACTGAACCCAGACAAACCAATCAGTCACCCGTTTCGGAGCGCCAAATTCCAAGATCTCCCCAGTTTTATCTAAGGCCTTATAAAATTTTCTTCCTCTATGCACACTTTCGGCAATAAACAAGAGACATGTCGAGGGGTTAGGATTTAAAAGATAGTCCAAAAACGGCCCTAAGTCTGCCGTTTGACCGTCCTGGAAATAGGTCACATCCTCAACAACTACGAGTCGGTTGGGAAAAAAGGACATCGTATTAGCCCGCTCAACAATGACAGCTGGGGACAACTCCTTAGCAGAAAGAACCTCAATCCCACTTCCAGAAGGATCGGCCATGAAATAGAACGACTTAAGGACTTGTAACGCCTCTTGAATTAAAAAACGCTCCTCTCCATACCACAAATAAACAGGCGAAACCTTTCCCCGCTCTACACTTTCCTTAATTCGTTCAATTTCACGCATATAAGCTCACCCCCTTTGCTCATTTTAAAGGAGACCTTCTGAAAAAGCTAGCAAAATGTGTAAAGAAAACTTGGCTGGCGCCCGAAGACACTGTCTTCGCACGTATTAGTCATTCTGTCAGCCGCAGGCGCCGGCGGTCGCCTAGTTGCGCTTATGCCACCCAAAACTTATACTTTCTGATTGGTACAAAAAAAGCCCTCCACGGGTCGTGGAGGAGCAAAAGAAAGAGGAGGAGAAAAGAGATGTTCCATGGTATTGTTACCAACCATTTCCTTTTTATACATCTAAAAGGAATTTTTTAGGAAATTTTTTTTAATTAAGGCCTATGAAAGAAAATAACAAGTCAAAGATGCCATGGACATTTTCTTGAATGTGCCTAACGTCCAGGAATAATTTCTGCCCCCTGTTCTCCTAGCAAAAGCCGTAACGTGCCGTGTTCATCCGTCCGATAAACTGGGATATGGCGTTCTGCCCAATACTGCAGTACTTCTGGGGAGGGATGATTATACGTATTTTTGCCCACTGAGATCCAAACAGCTTGAGGATGAATCCCATCCAACCAAGGTCTATCCAGAGAAAATCGGCTCCCATGATGAGGCTCCTTGAAAATATCATTTTCTAAATCAACACCCGTCTCAGCGAGCTCCTCCATTTCTTCTTGCTCCATATCTCCAGTTAACAAAACACTGTACCCTAAGTAATTAAGCTTTAAAACCAAGGAATTATTGTTCGGATCCGAATGCGTCCCAGAAAGAACCTGATGTGGACCCAACACATCCAACCAGGCCCCTGAATCAAGCTCAATCCGATCTCCCGCCTGAAGCATATTCAGCCCTGCCGGATCATTAGCTAACTCAACCGGAAGTCCAGCCCTCCATTCTTCATTTTCCAGTCGATCTCCTACAGCAGGTACCCCTACCCAATCGGTCGGCATATTGGCCAGCACCGCCCGAGCTCCTCCGATATGATCCTGATGTTCATGGGTAATCAGTAACGCATCCAAGTGCCCAATTCTGCTTTGCAATAAATAAGGAAGAACGATGCGTTCCCCGGCATCGAACCGTTCACTCTGCGGTCCTGTATCCAACAAGATTGCATGGTTCTCAGGTGTTCGGATTAATATAGCATCCCCTTGCCCCACATCGATCATTACCACTTCCAGATCGTGCTGTGAATTCCATGGACTCCATAGCAGTAGAACTATAAGCAGTATACCGATCCCACGAGCGAGTAAGCCTTTTCTGAGCATCGGACTCATCGACTCCTTCAAGCTCAAACGCTGTGCAGCTCGACGAATTCCCCAAGGACATCGTTCCATAAGCTTTGGGATAGTGCTTAACCCTCTGCCCATATGAAGTAGACTCCCCTTTGCGATAAAAAAAATACGACTTCGTCCCCACAGGACGACCCCGATTCCGCCGTACCAAATCAACCAAAAGAGAGGTCCTGGGTTTAAAACCCAGACATCGGCGTAGGGCAATTCAGCCAGAATCTTTAAAATCGCATCCGTTCCAGCTAAAAGCCATAAACTCACTTGAAACAACGGAGCAGACAACTCCCCAGAAAATGAAAGGATGACACCGATAAGCCCGACTTCCAATACACTTCCTAACACAAACAGTATGAAAACATTCACCAGAAATCCAATCAGAGATAAACGATGAAACGCAGAGATCAAAAGCGGCAGTGTAGCCACTTGCGCCGCTAATGTACCGGCAACAGCTAAACGAACCAGCTTGGGTAGGCGTTCCAACCACTTCCCCTTGAGAATCCGAGGAGTAAGGACAACAATTCCCCAGGCAGCTGCAAAGGAAAGTTGAAAACCAAGATCCTGAATGATTAGAGGATTCTGTATAAATAGGCCGACTGCAGCAAAAAGCAACCAACGCAGCATGGCTACCTGTCCTCGTCCTAACCGCCCAAGTAAAACCACGATTCCTAAAATAGTGGCTCGAACTATAGGGGCATTGCCCCCACAAAGCGCAGCGTAAAGTAACAGTACCGCGATCGTTGCACAATGCCGAATTTGTTTAGGCAAAAAACTCAGGAGCATCCAGGAAAGCCCAAGCACAAAAGCAACATTGGAACCCGAAGCTGCAAAAACGTGTAGCACACCTGTTACTTTGTAGCGTTCTTGAACCACCTCTGGAATTCGACTGGAATCTCCGAAGAGAATGCCCTCTAATACCCCTGTTTCCTCCGAATCCCAAGCCTGGAGCCGACTTCTAACCTGCTGGCGAATCTTCCAGGTTAGACTCGGCTCCCCCGCAGAAAGAAGCACAGCATCCCCTTGAGCGCTTAACGTGCCATTTAATCCTCTAACATTATAGTAAAGGCGCAGGTCAAATGCACCCTCTGTCCCAAGCGCTTTAGGCCTTTCCAAATTTGCTTGGAAGCTTACGATGTCTCCAGGCTGGACCCGCCTCCACTCTCCTGGGACTTGCCCCAATTTATCCGCATAAACCGTCATCCGGTAAGTCTGCCCTTTTAATTCTTGCTGAAGATCAGTCGGATCCTCACCCTTCTTTGGCACGCCGCCTTCGCTTCCCTCGACACGCACGATACCCACTACCTTATCCTCAGCTACATTCCAGTCCTTTATAAGACCGACTATCTCAACGTGCTCCAAGACGAGGGGTTCCGGCAGTGTGCGATCCGCAAGGGTACCATACGTAAAGCCAAGTAAGAGACTTGCTCCTAGCAAAAGAATCTCAGGGCGAAACACTCGGCCAAAAAAATCACGAGGCCGCCACAAGATAAGACGTACCCCAAGCAGTACGAGAATTCCTAAAACCCAAAAAAAGCCCTGCTCGGGCAAATACGCTCCACAGAGCCCACCAATCAAAAGGGCTGCTGCTCGTCCGATCCATGGGTCTCTCATGGACTGACCGTCACTTGCGAAGCCATTTTTTCATACGTTTTAGTGCCAATACCTGAAACATTTTTCAAGTCTTCCG
Organism: Desulfosporosinus sp.; assembly: GCA_035560775.1. Taxonomy (GTDB): domain Bacteria; phylum Bacillota; class Desulfitobacteriia; order Desulfitobacteriales; family Desulfitobacteriaceae; genus Desulfosporosinus. The sequence goes on along the minus strand of DATMYU010000670.1, from coordinate 3,543 downwards.
GCCGAGCAAATGGCCCATGTTCTGACCGATATTGAAGAATGCGTTCCGTTAGCGCCGGTCCGACACCAGGCAGCTTATCCAGTTCCGCAGCACCTGCTGTGTTGATATTAATTTTAACTGATCCTACGCCTACAGATACGGCACTGACCCCGTTTGTCGATCCAATATTATTACCATTGTCGCTCACAACACTGATCGGATTTTCAGTTACTGCCCCCGAAGAAATTGGAAGGGCCTTACGCGGCACAGAAACCTTTTGTCCATCTTTAAGTTTTTCAGCAGGATTCATACTCTCTAGATTAGCCTCCTGCAAAGGATGGACCTGCTTCAAGGCATCATCCAAGCGAGCATCCGGAGCTAAATGGACTAGCCCCGGTTTTTCAACTGCTCCCGCAACGTAAACAACGATCTCTCGACTTGAAACCGTCTTTTGGAGATAGGCATTGGAACCATGGGGTAAAAAAAGCTTCCAAATGGCGAGGATCACAAGGCCTATGAGCACAAACCACCAAACAAAGCGAAGCCTACGTTCCACTCGCAGAGCCCCCTTCCTTTTTTATAAATATGGGTGTAAAACCACTACGCCTTCAGGCTAGTGTGTAGTTCACTCCCTTGACGCTATATATAGTGAGATTCACGTCAGATTATCCTACGGATATTAAGCCTTTCTCTTAAAAAACAATGATATATTTCATTTCGTTTTCTTCCTTCTTTTTCCTGCTGTGAGGCCTGATTTATCCTGTCGAATTTGGTAGAACTTTAATAAAAGGGGCAGTCGGAAATTTAAGACAAAAAAACAACAGTCAGGTATACTGACTGCTGAGCCAAGACAATAAGGCAAACGTAATTAGTAAGCTTCTACTGAAACAATGATATGCTGTAGACTTATAAGTCATACTACTTAACTCCGACAACGTTGACACTTACGGCATCGGCATTGTCATTGTCATTGGTTTCATTATTAGAAAGTTAGGATCCAACATACCAACAATCATAGCCACATGCGCTACTACAAGGAAAATACTAACAAATATTGCATGGAGCTTAAGTTTGCCAACTTCATCTCTATTTCTTCCAATCGCACCTATTTCAAGTAAGAACAAGCCCATGAAAGGAATTACACCTGAAAGATAGAAACCAACCGCAATGACATCTCCAGGACCTCTCCATCCACTTGTTGAGGTGAGAGGTATAACCACATTTATAAAAAGATAAATAAAAATTCCGAGGAAATAGAGACCTGCAAGAATACCTGTTAGACTATTTAATTTCTTTGCTGCTCCGGTCAGATTCCTAGAGAAAAGAATTGCGAATTCGGTGATCGCTAGTATCTCCGCGCAGATAACCGGCACTGCCATGAATATAAGCAAATGCCATGGTTGAGCTGTTGCCAGTAATTCCATGTAATGAGTCATATCATTCATAGATTAACCATCCCCTCAAAATTTAAGTCGTAATTTTATCTTAGTAAACCTATCGTTTATATTTTAATTGCCAAGAAGATTCTTGTCAACACAGATGATCAATTGTATGTTGAGGTATTAGTGCTCTACATTCACTTAAAAGAAATGAAAACAGCACCAACATTTCATAATGCTGGTGCTGTTCTCGTTGAACTCGTTATGAAGCGGCAAACCGCTTCCGGCCGGGCAAATGGCCCGTGTTCCGCCCGATATTGAAGAATGCGTTCCGCTAGCGCCGGTCCGACACCAGGCAGCTTACCCAGTTCCGCAGCGCTTGCCGTGTTGATATTAATTTTCCCACCCCCCGCTGCTGGAGCAGCGCTACTGCCACTGCTACTACCGTTATTTACTGATTCAACGCCAACAGATACGGCACTGGCCTAGTTTGTCGACCCAATATTAGTACTATCACCCACGACATTGATCGGATTTCCAGCTACTGCTGAGCCCGAAGAAATTGGAAGGACCTTACGCAGCACAGAAACCTTTTGTCCGTCTTTAAGTTTTTCAGCAGGATTCATACTCTCTAGATTAGCCTCCTGCAAAGGATGGACCTGCTTCAAGGCATCATCCAAGCGAGCATCCGGAGCTAAATGGACTAGCCCCGGTTTCTCAACTGTTCCCGCAACGTAAACAACGATCTCTCGACTTGAAACTGTCTTTTGGAGATAGGCATTGGAACCATGAGGTAAAAAAGCTTCCAAATGGCAAGGATCACAAGGCCTATGAGCACAAACCACCAAACAAAGCGAAGCCTACGTTCCACTCGCAGAGCCCCCTCTCGTCGAATAACAATGATTAATTTGATTTCGCTTTCTTCCTTCTTTTTCCTGCTGCGAGCCCTGATTTATTATGTCGAATTTGGTAGTTTCGAATATCTAGCGGTCTTTAGCTAAAGTCATTATTCGAGCAAATCAAACCAATCTTCTTTTGAGCAAAGGCCTCCGACTAACGAAAAAGACTAAGCTTGTCACCTTTGTCCGACATTTTTCATAAAATGTACAAGAGATGCAACTCCGAAGATCATTAATGCATAACTTCTAACCAAGTTGAATCTCTGTCAGGGGAAAAAGAAGAGGAGGAGAAAGAGCATGTCTAATCCTGATTTAAACGGTTTATTTGATGATTGGCAAAAAGGCACCGTACTTTTAGTAGCTTATGAAGGGGGAGCGGCCCAAGGCCATCTCCAAAGCATCATTAACGGTATAGTTTCACTCAGCGGACCAGACGCAGTAGTCTATGTTAATGGTACAGCAGTAGCTGTTGTGGGACCAATTAATATAAAACTCGTTAAAGTGCTGGCCGTGACTTTTGTAGCTCCAGTGTAATGTAAAACTCCTTATACTAAAACCGTAACAATTCGTTCTAGGCGTTTTCTGAAGAGGAAAACGCCTAGAACAATAAAGCTATAATTTATCCGATAGCTAACTGCCACTAACACCCCCGCTTCTTCAAGCGGCGGGATAAGTGGCACTAAGCTCCTGGATAACATCTTCTAAGGTTCAGGTGGGGTAAAAACCCCATCTGAACCAAGAATATTGTTTATGATCTTGGTATTTTAAGTGGGTTATCACACTCGCTGCCAAAGATTACTTTGATTTTCCGAGAGGGGATCTACTTGACTATTAACCGCATTTTTCTGAGTAGATACTCCAATCGAAACGCTGGTTATTTTTAACAGGGGGATCTCAACTAGGATTTGGGGAGTGCTTATGATATTGATCCCTGTACTAGCACTGACTGCAGTTGCATTACTTAAAACAATGAAGTCATTTTCAACATGTTGAAAACCACCTGTCCATAAGAGTGAATCTGTACAGACTAGTATAATTTTGCCCTTATAAAAACCTGCGAACATACTGGCATCACCCAGCAAAGTGGGCCGTACATTTAGTGCATCTAATTTCTTCACAATTTCCTCTAATAGACCCGTTATCTGTTTCAAAGACATTCTTTTTCCCTCATTTTAGTCAATTTTTTTTGTTATAGGATATGATCGCTCAAAGGATAGAGTTCGGCTCTTTTATGTTTTCGGCAGGAAAAAATAGGGTTTATATAAAGAAAACTTGGCTGGCGCCCG
>DATMYU010000669.1:0-7874 GCA_035560775.1 Desulfosporosinus sp. | reverse complement strand
CCCTCATGTTTTTTCCTTGCATCTGCAGGCTTTTGAGCATCTTTGGGTATCGCCCATACTTTACTGAATCGAACGACTCCGTCAATACGGCCTTCCTCACACAACTTTTGGATCCGGCGCTCGGAGATGCCCCACTTTTGTGAAGCCTCTTTTGGAGTAATATAATCCATGAGTTTTCCTCCTTGGATCGAACCTTTTCTTTTATTACATACGTTATAACGAATAATATCAAGTCGACAAGGGCACCGTTATTTGCCGGTTCAAAACAGGTATTTACTGGTGTTTTCCAATGAAAATGGCGTCGGCTCTGATTCTTCAAAAGCCGCCGCCCAAAAGAATTTTTTGTAGACTTCTTTTGCCGTAAAGTGCCTTTCTTAGCACATGGCAGTAAAACAATAATCCTTACAGACTTTCCGGCATATTAATTGCTCTATTTCATTCAACGTTTCGACAAAACACCATATCCGCCCATTATCTTACGAAATAGGCAATTGAACGATAATAGATATTCCATGCTCTATTTTTCTATTGACATCCACTGTTCCCGGATGTGCCATAACAATTTGTTTGACAATAGCCATGCCAAGCCCTGTCCCACCTGTGAGAACATCCGTAGAGGTTCCCCGGTAATATCGGTCAAACCGGTGATTGACACTTTGTTCATCCATTTCTTTTCCATTGTCCGCTATCTGCACTTCTATATGTGTACTGCTGCATGTCATATATCTTTCTTACGGAAGTTCCAGATAGCCAATGCAGAGGACAACAAAACCCATAACACAAGGATAATGAACGCCGCTAAGATTCCTGTGTATTCTATACTACCTTTCTGTGCCATTCCTGAAAGCGTGTGTATAGCGGATGCGGGCAAAGTCGGTATAAAAGTATTTTGAAGCGTTTTAGGGAAGAGTTCGGCAATAGCCGGTAGAAACATTACTACAAATGGCGCTACTATTCCGGTTGCTGTGTTTCTTGAAGAAAATGTAGCGCAAACTGTAAGCAAAACATAAAAAGGTGGCATTGCAATACATCCAGCAGCAAATTGCCATACCTCCGATGCTGAAACCGCCTGTCTGTGGGTAGCTGACAATATGAGTTGCCCGTTAAAAAGAGTAACGAGAGCCACGATTATTCCAACTGCTAATGAGAGTAAGCAGAATGTCAGAGCTTTTGCAGCGAAATAACGGCTTCTCGCCGGGGTCGCTGTAAGATAAGTCTGTATCGTTTTCCCTTGAAACTCTTTACCAATTTGAACGGCGACAAATAGCATAAGCAGAATTGTTGATACATCTACTCCGAGCATATTTGCGCTGATAACTTCCATGGGTTTAAGTTCAGACAACGCCCTGTTTTGGGTTATTTGTGTTGTAAAAGAAAACACAAGTCCTGTTAAGATACTGGAAATAACTGCAATCGGCAAATATAGCCGCGAGGATTTCGGAAACCAGACTTTTCTCCACTCTGCGCGAATTGCTTGTATCATCATATCAACTCCTTCTTATTTGGGTTAAGGTTAGTCCCTTCAAAATCTGTTTTTCCCTCCACCAATTCAGAGAAAAGCTGCTCCAACGATGGTTGATGATTTACCAGTTCGTAAATACGAAATCCATTCGCAAAGGCAATGTCCCCTATACGTCTTGCATTCATTTTCCTTATGCGAAGGACCTCAGGCTCTACCAAATTCGCTTGCGCACCGTTCGCTATCAGTATTTTCCGCAGTTCGGATATGTTGTCCGACTGCACCTGTACATAGGAACTGGAACTTCTTGCCTGCATTTCATCCATGCTCATATCAGCAATCAACTCACCCCGTGCGAGTACGATAATTCTGTCGGCTATTTCCTGAACTTCACTAAGCAGATGGCTTGATACAAGAACAGCCTTTCCTTGCTTTGTCAAATCTTTGAGTAATGTGCGAAGCCAATGAATACCCTGCACATCCAGCCCGTTAAAAGGTTCATCCATCATGACCGTTTCGGGGTCGCCTATAAGTGCACCGGCAATGCCGATTCTTTGTCTCATACCGAATGAGAACTCGCTCATTTTCTTATTGGCAACCTTCTGTAAGCCAACAAAGGCGAGAAGTTCATCCACTCTCCCTTTATTGATCCCCGCGACAGTTGCCAAAATCGTAAGGTGCTGTCTTGGGGTCAACCGGACATCTATGGCACTGGCATCCAGCATTGCCCCAATTTTGATTAAAGGCTGTTCCAATGAGGCATAAGGTTTTCCATCCACGGTAACACGCCCGGAAGTAGGGGCAGCCAACCCCAAAATTATTCGCATAGTCGTGGTTTTTCCGGCTCCGTTTGGGCCAAGAAAGCCAGTAACCACGCCGGGATGAACATATAGGTTGATATTGTTTACCGCAGTTTTATCAGCGTATTTCTTTGTCAGGTTCATTATCTGTATCATCTTCGTTCCCTCCTTCTGGGCCGCTTTTAGATGTGTTAGGGAATAAACCGTTTTTAACAGAAAATATACCAAAAGCGGTTTCTACAAAGCGGCTGGCAGAATCCATCATTTCTTCATTTTTGCTTGCCATCTGATTTTCAAGATGAAGATCAGATAATTGTTTGATGAGTTCCACATTTCCACCCGTAAAAGATAAAATTGTGTCCCCCCAACGCTTAGCTAATTCCTGCGCCGCAATACTGTCTGGCGGTATGTTTTGGTGGAGTAAAATAGTTGCTTCAATTAAAATTTCTTTCCATTTGTGATAGAATATTTGGATTGGTTCAATATCTTGAAATTGTGGAGAAAGTGCTTCCTGTTGCTCCTTTGTCAGCATTTGCGGGGCTTGAGAAAATATATCGTCCCCGGGCAAGGCACTAAGAAACTGTAACAGTATATGAAACGGAGGTTCTTTTCCCGCCTCAATCATATTGTACATAATGCCAATGGTGGCAAATGAAGTGTGTAAATGTTCCATTTTTTGCAATAAAAGAAGTTGCTGGTTCTTAAACATCTCCAGTAATTCTTTCGTATTGGGTTTAATTAAAAGCTGCTCTTTAATTTGATCTAACGAAAAATCAAGTGATTTATAACATACAATTTGTTCAAGCCGGATTAGATCGTCTTGTGTATAATATCGGCGTCCACCGTCCGTCCTTCCCGAAGAAGGCAGTAGCCCGATATTGTCATAATGCTGGACTGCTCGAATCGTTAGACCCGCAGCAGAAGCAATCTCGCCGCTTGTATATCTCTTTTCACTCATACTGCTCCCCCCTTAAATTAATTATAATTCATTACGCAACGTAATGAGCAAGAGAAACTTTAATTATATTATGCTTTTTTAGGAAACACATCAAGGATCAGGACACGAAATCAAAGGCAAACAACAGAGATAAATACGACTTTTCGGCTTTCGGGCAGGTTTTCTGTCGAGGGTGATGATAACTCTGAATATTAGGTATTGCAAGCTGTATTCGTTAAACTTTTTCTGGAAACATAGGCCACTAACACGCAAAAAAGCCCCGCCGCCTGCCGGAAGAAACCGGCTGGCAGCGGGGCAGGGTATATACTTTTTCACGATTTATAAACCTTTTCACGAAACCTTATGAATCGTGAAAAGGTATAAAAGTTGATGCACCTTTTCACGATACCTTCTTATGGAACGGGCAGCGCACCGCGTTACACAAGGGAAACCGCTCTCAAAAAGGGGGCGGTTTTGTCCCTGAAATACGAAAAAGCCCAGTAATACTGGACTTTTTCGCGCGTCAACATTGTATCAATATTAACGTCTTAATATGGAAAGTTAGGTCAAAAAAGATGCCACTCAAATTTTCCATTACGCTCATAATAGACGGGTTTAGCACCTCCCTCTGTAAGAATGCATTATATGGATTAGCGGAAACAAAATGAAATTTAGCAGTTGTTATCGGCGATCAAAACCCCTGCCTTTAAAAATCCATCACCGTCCCGATGAATATCGGCAAACTTGTTGCATTATCGATTATGGTGTAGACAAACGGCCTGTCGATTCTTGCATATTTAAGTATGTTTGATATTTCCTCGAAGACTTCAATATATAACTACGCCCTTCTACCACAAAACCATCCAAATTACGCTCTATGGTGAAATTTGATAAATCATCTATTTTGTTTATAAATCCTTTGCTGTTAAAGTTCAGTGAGGTATTGCAAAGAACACCGTAACCAGTCCGCACCCTGAATGCACAGAGCAAATTGTACAAGCTGCTGTTGGTTGCGGGTGACACTGTTTGAATGCGGGCAGTCTTATTCACATGAGTCACAGCTGCTAATGCATCCGTTGTAACTCTGTAAGTATAAAGCATATATGGGCTCATGTGGTCGCAACCAAACCACCGCACAGCCTCTTCTTTCAAACAAACAGGTGCAATAGGACGGAATTGCTCTCGCTGCTTTATCTCATTCAAACGTGTTCTAGTGCTTTCTCTGAATGGCGCGGCAAGAATTGAACGGTTGCCCAAAGCACGCGGTCCGATTTCATATTTACCACTCACCCATCCCAAAATGAGGTCATTTGCCAGCATGTCAGCAATTTTTTCATCATTTGCCTCGTAAAGGTCATACTGAGCTAAATCAAAAGCCCCAGTCATATCGAAACAAAGGCCTGAATAGACATTCCAATCAATTTTAGGATTCCCGGTATAGTGAAATTGGGCGTCGATCGCAGTACCTATCGCAGAACCTGAATCGTTAGCAACTGGCGGGACAAAGACCTCGGAAAAAAAGCCTGTCTCATTCCATTTAGTATTCCAATCACAATTCAGACCGCATCCACCTGCGATAATTAACGGCATTCCTTTTTTCATGTTCGCTTTCGCGAATTGATAAAAAATTTCAAATATCTTGTCGCTAAATATACCTGCAAAGTTGCGAAATTCTGGATCATCCAACCCCGCATTGTAGTATCGCAAAGCCTCAATGTTATCGCAAGCACTCAATTCTCGGTACGGACCGTTCAATAGAAAGACGAGCAGCTTCCTTTCTTCAGCTGAAGGTATACTGCGATTTGAAAATGAAGCTAAGGCCATGAGCTTTCCAGCATCCCCTAAGCGAAAATAAGGTCTATCCTTAGGAAAGGTTGGGTCGGCTAAACCATAGAGAAGTGCATAGCGATTCCCCACCTGATCCAGGACATCAGCAAGCAGTCTTATGTTTAACTCTGAATCAATCTCATAAAAAGCACCAATAGCCCCTTCCCATACCAACGCATAACAGGGTGTTCCTTTCGGTAGGTTTGACATGCCGATAGTACAAAGCAGGTGCGATCGCTCGTGAGAAGACGAGAAATAGTGAATTGGTTTTCCCATTAGTATCCGTTGGTCTTCAATAATGTCGCTTTTCGACACGCCACGGTACCCGACATGAATATTCGACCCGTGTAAATATTCGTAGTGGTCGCGTGGCCACCAACCGCTTGTACAAATGACATCGGGAATTTCGTCAAGTTCACCAAGGGCGTGGAACACGTCATGACTAGATATCGGGGAGTAACGATAGTTGGAGTTCTTCTCCGCTTCAATGGAAAACACCAAGTGAGCATCCTTCAAATAAGCGATAGCACCATCATGGCCTGGGTTATAGGAAAGAATATTCATGATGATTTGATCTCCTCTGTCGATTTGCTTCCAGTTCAATTGATCTTATAAAAGTACTTGATGGGAACCGGCGGTCAATCAGCCTGCCGGCAAGTTCCTTAGATCTAGATGGCCATGCGTTTACGTGGAGAGCCATTGGTAGGTGGGGGATCGGCGTAGGATTCCATTCAGCCCGCTTATGAACAAGACGATCATCAACAAACCAGCAAATCTCGAACGGACTCCACTCTATCGCGAATCGATGCTCGGATTCTGATGCGTCAAACCCAAGGTCGATATAGCTTGCTGCACCTCTATATCCATAGTCAAACTTTGCGCCCTCGTCTCCAGGATTGTAAAAGACATTGACCAAGAGACGATCTGTTCGGTTTCCCGCAATCTCAATATCAATTTCCTGTCTCGGTGAATCGCGATGGAGAAAAAAACCGGTAACCACACCGGGTACGTTCGATGCTTTAATGATTGCTTCAAATCTTCCGAATAAGTACCGGTCATGACTGGTTAACGCTGCAGCACTATATTCTCGTACACCTAAAGATTCTCTTTTGATATTGAGAGCAATACCGAGTTCATTACAGAATTCGATGTTTGAGGGACGAAATAATGCCAGGTTGTCCGTGAAGGTATCGTCTCGCAAAAGCCAACGTCTTATGTCTATAATATTCAAACTGTCCTTGAATCTAATGGGAGTTGTAGTTATTGATGATGTCCCCCCTTTTATCGGGGCGAAATGAATACCTTGCCAACACATAGATGACTCTACAACCCACGGTGACTTATCCCATTTAGGTGTTTTGCAGTTTAGGGTTGCATCTACTTCGATGGATTTATTGAGAATTTGTCTTTGACCAAGTTCTGCTATTTCAGGGAATGCACAAGAAGGCGGTACACATCTTAGATGTTCGCATATTACTTTCCACTTATTGGATGCATCCATTTGAAGAACGGCGAGATCAGCTCCCTTTAAATCATCTAAAAGCTTTGTGTCGCTGCCATCTAAATTTTTTGTCTTGTTAGTCGTAATGATAAATTTAGCCTCCGGATAACACTCTCTGAGAATCCAGATTTTCTCCATTAAAGATTTAATGTTCACATATGCGTCAAAGACGCGATTACTACTTCCTGATATGAGTCTATCTTGTTCAGGATAAGGGAGTGCTTGGAGATCACTACAGCATCTGTATCCAAGCATGGACAGAGCCATCGCAAGTGATGAAAGGCCAGAGCCTTCTGCCCCAAATGCAAATACTGGTCGTTCACCTGGGCGTATATGAAACAATGATGCAACCTCACTGGTGATTGCACCGATCTTCGTAAGTGTAGGAAGAATTGAATATGAGTTGGTGGAGCAAAGATCACGTCGCTGGCTAATAATCGACCGTTTTGCAGCTCGTACATCTAAATCCACAAATTGATGATTTATCCAAAGATCCACAGGCCCTCGACAGGGAAGAAGACGAAGTAATTTTTCCGCACCTATACGTGAAATTACGTACCCGGACAGATGCCATAGCCCGCGTTCTGGACAGAACACATTACTTGACAGGAAGATCTTAGGGGCGCCGTTTTTTACTTCCTCATAGGACAAGTATAGAATGTCGAACATGCTTTTCCTATCACTTTCAGCCTCGATTTCACGCCACACCTGATCCATATTTTTGGCAAACCCATATCGAAACCACACATCGTCCTCGAGTACGAGTACATACTCATGACTACTCGCAGCAACCCGGCGCCAAATTTCAATGTGAGAACGAGCCACCGCGACCTCGGGTCGACTCATTCGAATCGGAGAATTAAGATCAAGCTGAGTGGGAAGAGTTAACGGTTGAGGCTCTACGAAAAGTTGCTCTCCGAGTGTATATATTGGATCGATGTCGGTATCTTTGAGCGGATCCTTAATAAAGTTCTTAGCATCTACTGCGTCATATCGCTCAGTCAGATTAGTTAATTGAGATCCTGACCAATCCAATACATACCTCAGTTCCTGCTTCATATCGGCCCAACGGGTTGGTTGGCTATCCAGATTGATAACGTAAATACACCCTATCTTCGAATGATCACTTGAATTAGAGGACTCAAATGCATAGGATTTTCTCCTAGGTAATAGCCGTCGAAAATCCATTCCGATTCGATATAAAAGCTTCAATGGTGCCTGTATGGGATTACTGTGATTCATTCATGTACCTCATTTTCCATCAAAGATGGTCTTTTACAGTCCGAAAGTCTCCAGTTTCTTTCGTCATTCCGATAGCTTAGAGGCCACTTACTTGTAGCAATACTTTCC
>DATMYU010000668.1:0-5117 GCA_035560775.1 Desulfosporosinus sp. | reverse complement strand
GTAAGAACATTTGTCAATATCTTTTTCCTAACTTCCACTATGGGAATGTCTCAAGTTACTCACATGCTGACACACTTCAGTTACATGTTTGACGGGTAATTCACCTCTTAGCATCCCGGCACTTCTGTCAAAGATATAGCCATCTCCGTGGAGGCAAGTAGTGACCATCTGATGATTGATACAATTGCATTTTCTCTAGTCTATTTTCGAATGCTCTTAGTCAGTGATTCAAAGTATATCCAGCAATGCAGTAGCCTCCACTCTCTTGCTCATACTGTATTATTTAAGGAAATCAAAAAACGTCACCAATTGCACCGAGCAATTGGTGACATCCAAGAAGGTATGAGAAGGTTATAATAAGGTATATTGAATTCTGCCTAGGAAATTCAATATACAAGATACGCTAAGAAATACAGTAAGTGATATATCCCCTTTAGTGAGTGAGTGTGTTAGTTAGTTAGTTACTCACTAGTCATTACATTAATGGATCGAGATCAAAGCAAGGATGTTTGCATTCCTCTAAGAATGGCGTAATTTCCTCTGTCGTCGTTCCCGTTAATTCATCGGCAATCTTATCGAGGAAGTCTGCGCCTAACCCTTCGTCAAGGGCGCGCTGAGTTAGATCTTCGCGCAAGTGCTCTTTGAGTTCTTTTGGCATCCAGATGATTCGAGCGAGTCCACCATCAGCAGGAATAAATTTCTTACTGACTAGGTAGGTACGTCCAATTCCCATAAATCCAGGGGTTTGCGTTCCTCCGCCACAAGTTCCAGCCAAGGTGGAGAACGTCATACCGCAAGGAGTCATTCCCGTGTGCTCACGGGTTGTAAGCATGATCCCGTTGACTTCTGGGATGATGGCCATGATGGCCTCAAAGCAACCGCAGGAGGTCATTGGTTTATCCATGATCGTATAGAGATTGACCTCTTCCAAGGTGCCGTGGGATTCTGTATTTAAATATTCATTACAGCTCTGCCACATACCTTTTAGCTCGTCGATCGCCGGTCCTTTAGGAATAGGTTGGTTCGGTCCGGTCGGAGTGATTTCAAACGATGCTTTGGCATCCAACCAACTCACGGCGCCGCACAAGCCAACCCGTTCTGGGGTGACGATACATACATGGTTCGGTGCAAAGGATTGACATAGTAAGCAAGAGTAGAAGTCTTCGACAGAGTCATCCGTCAAGGTCCTCATTCTATCGTCACGAGTCTTATACACTTCGCGGGCATTGATGATCTCTTCATCAACTTTAGCTTGGTCTGTAATAATCGTGACTTGTACACGGTCGACAATAGCTGGGAACTCTTCTTTTAATTTGCACAGAAGAAGCATGCCGAGGTCTTTCATTAAGAAGCCGTTTGCTCTGGCGTCTTTGGAAACCCGTACCCAACACAAATCCCGTTGGGCCACGTGCCAAATACCTTCTCCATAGTTCGTAAAGTAGTGAATTCGACGCTCCAAAACGCCTTCAAAATCCGCTTGGAACTTACGGCCATAAATGTCAATCTTAATTCCTAAAGGAAGTTTGGATCCCTCCGGAATACTATCAATTTCAGGCCCAATCACCGTGACCTGACCGTCAACGACGTCATCAGGGCCGACCATATGAACAAGTTCGAAAGCCGTCGTTCGACCGCCACCGAATTCGACATAGGTATCTCCTTTGCGGATGGTTTCTCCCTCAAAAGCAGGTCCGAAGTTAATCGGAATCGGTATTTCAATGTTCGTTAATTTGATTCCGCGGACTTCCAGCGCTAAAGGAATGATCTTTTCATAATCAGGCTCAGAAATATACCAATCTGGGATTTGCATATCTTCGGTAAGCACCTGATCCGTCAAAATTGGGAAGCCCATGAAGATGGCCCCCATTTCGGCAGCTACTTTGACATCATCCAGCTCTCCTAAATGAAGAACAAAGGCGCGAATCCGACGACGTTGGTAATCACGATGGTTTTCTCTTTCTCCAGCAGGGATACCACCGAAAGCGGCTCCTGCACGGAAGGCATAGTTCACAGCATGAATAACGGATGTGAAATTACCTAAGGGGAAGGCAATATAGTCTTCTCCGATTTTAACGTTTTCTTCAAGACACTGCTCAATGATCTCGTCGCAAAGGAAGATCATGAACCCTTTACCCATTAAATTATCGACAATTTTCTTGGCGGCTTTAGAGTCTTTAGCCCGGCCAAGAATAACAGCAACACCGGGAATGGTCCAGTCAACCATCTTAATCCCGTGTTTCCGAACAACAGGGTCACCCAAGAAACCTGTCCAAGGTTTGACTTTTGGGTCATCTCCACGGAGATAATTAACGGTCTCAATGATCTCTGCCGCATAAAGGGTCGCTTCTCCCCAAAGTCTAGCATTTGCAAAGGTCATTTCCGTGGTAACTTGTGTACGCAAGCGGTTCAGGATAGGAACCAGCTCACCCAGTTGGGTTACTTTTTCTCCAGAAAGACACTCAATGACCGGAAGATGGTAAGCGGTATCCGGATAACTGATAAGTTGTTCTGGTCCAAAGTCTTTCATCGCACGATTTAGAAGAATTTCTGCATAAGTCATAGCGATTACTGTGCCATCGTAGGCTTTGCGCAATAGTTTTTTGGGTTGTTGAGTAGGATCCTTAATGGCACCTTCATAAATATCTTCCATAGACATAATCAATATTCCTCCTTTCTTACCAACTTTGCGCTAACGTTGTTTCATTTTTTTCTGCTGCCCGTTTATGAATACCTAATTTCCAAGTGCGATACTCAAGGGCATCCAAGATTTTAGTTGCGCCGATAATAGGATCAACTTCAAAAATAAAGTTTCCGCCAAAGACATCATGGGCAATTTGGGTCGTAATACCAAAGACAAGATCACTGCCCTCAATCGGAGGCATAGATCCAACATGGACAGGAATTCCCATGGTCACACCATAAGATCCAATAGCGACTGCTTTTTCATGCATGGCTTCCGGAGCAGAAGCAGCATAGGGAACTTTAGGTATATCGACACCTAGTTCATCAGCCATAGCGATCACTAAATCCATACCGCGGCTGTTATCGACACAGGAACCGATATGGAAGACTAATGGTAAACCTGTTGACAATTGGGGATTGGCTGCCTCCAGCGTTTTGATGAAGGATTTAAGTCCGTCTCCAGCATAAGCATCCACCGCCGCAGGTGACAGAAGACCGAATTTAGCAAAGGCACCCGCGGAACAACCACTGGCAATAACAAAGACGTCTTTTTTGACGAGTTCTTTTAAAATTGTTATGTGGGATTCATCTTGAAAACGTTTGAGATTATTACATCCCGCAAAATGCACGACGCCCTTGATCTGACCGCTCAGGATTGCATCAGTTAACACAGAAATAGGATGTTCAGCATTGATCTTTGCGAAAACGTCCGTAAGTGCTTCTACACTGAATCCAGCAACAACCTTATGACGTTCGTTAGGAATGTTGATCTTATTAGGATCCCTGTGTTTGTATGCTTCTATGGCTATTTGAACGAGTTTCTTGGCATCATCCAATGCTGTATCAATATTAAAGGCGATGTGTTGTGCTCCAGGAATCTTCATAATAGCTTCTGTTGTTACGATTTTAGTATGAAAACACTCTGCAACGGTTTGAACTGAAGGATAAATGCATTGAATATCAACCACCATTGCATCCAAGGCACCCGTCATGATGGCCATTTCTTGGGAGGCTGAAGAGGTTGCTAGATAAACACCTTCACGCATGAGCAGTTCGTTACCGGTACAGCAGATGCCGACAATATTGATTCCTTCTGCTCCAGCTTTTTTGGCGTCTTCTTTCATCAAGTGAGCTGCAGAGACGACCATTTCACTCAAAACTGGGCTGTGTCCGTGGATTGCTATATTCACCAGCTTCGGATTAATGACCCCCAGATTAGCCTCAGAGACGATGGGTTGAGGGATTCCGAACAAAACGTCACTGACATTGGTTCCAATATAGGATCCACCTAAATCACAAAGCGCATTCTTGAGTCCTCCGAAAATAATGTTGACAGGATCAGTATCTACGCCCATCGCTGTTTGGGCTATAATTTCGGTGATAGAGCCGTCAATAGCTCTTGGCATAACATTGGTATCATGAAATTTATTGCGACGGCCTTTGTTGAGAAAGGCATTTAGGAAAGCTAGTGGCTTATCTTTATGGCGACCAAAATCTTCATATCCCAGCTCCACGACGTCTTTAAGAATTTCCATGTTCTCCCGATTTACTGTGACAATACCTAATTTTTCTGCTAGTTTCAGAAGCTTAGCGGGTGATTTAATCTCATAATCCGGAGCATTCCCTTCCACTAAATCATTAGCGGCATGCAAGATATGGCGCGCATGTTCTGAGTGGGATGCTGTTCCACCGGCAATAATACGAGCAAGATTCCGGGCAACAATGGTATAGGCAGTTGCTCCGCATATTCCGCGACTGCCAGGACCCTCTTCCTTCTTAATTCGGCAGGGACCAGCAATACAAATCCTACAACATATGCCATTATAGCCAAACGTGCACTGCGGTTGTTGAGCAACTACACGGTCAAACACCGACTCGATCTTTCTATCTTGTACCATTTTGAGCATTTGAAGAGCACCGGGGTCTGTCGTACGCATGGGATTCTTAGGATCAACAACTCGCGGCGCATTGGATGGACGTGCAGTATGGGTTAAATCTCGATATCTTGGCATATTACAACCTCCTTTTGTATTTTGTACTTTCTTCTCTTCTGCCTCAGAAAACTTTGTGATAGTTTTATTATACTATCTGAATACTACGCTCTTATTGCACTCACCTAGTTTGCCGATGTCTCTTCGCTGTTGTTTACCTATGTGTTGTCTTGCTATAAGCTTTCTGATTCTTTCATTTTCCTTACATATCAGTGGTCCTAAGGGAACCCGTTCTTTTTCTATACCATACTCGTAAAGCCCTACCCCTTCGTTGACGTTCCTTGAAGCCTAAGCTACAATGGATTAAGGGATAAATGATAAGGATGGTCTATAATGTTTATCAAATTCAACAAAATGAGACTCAATACTCTCATCATACTTATTGTTACTAGTACCGTAAGTATCTTAATGGCATTTTACTTTAGCTGGGATTTATATTCGCAA
>DATMYU010000667.1:0-8863 GCA_035560775.1 Desulfosporosinus sp. | reverse complement strand
CAATTCCTACAAAAAAAGAGCATGGGTTCACATGGTGGATCAGGAGTCTCATTGTTGATTATGTTTGGTTTATCCTTAGTCCCCAAACATTGAGACCTAAAATTGTGCATGGTCCAGTCATGATACCACGTGGTGTTCTCAATCCCACCTTTACCGCTACACTTTGGGCATCATTCCTCTAGCGCATTAAGGTCAATCATTACACATACCCTCCGTTTAGTTTATTATTCATTAAATATTCTATTAGCGGAAATGGCAGAAGAGAAGCATATTTTTAAAAGACTCGGCATAATAAAACTTACTCTCGGGCAAGATATCCGTTGTAAAAATTATTCGTCCTACTTAGCTCTCATCGGAAACGTTGAGGGCCTTTTTTCAGTTGGTTGACAGATTAAGGGGACCCCAGTAAGCTGGTTTTATAGGAATAAATTGCCGGATGCGCGAGAGGGGAGGTGAGATCACTGATCATAATTGATGAAACAATTTGTAAACGAATAGCCTGTTACAGAAATAAGCGTAGATTAACCCAGGAAGAGTTAGCTTCCAACGTTGGAGTTCGCCTTAATCATCTGATCGATATAGAAGCTGGATCAAGGATCCCTCGTATAAACGAGCTCGTACAATTGGCCGTCGGGTTAGGCATCTCGATCGATGAATTGGTTAAAAGTAAGTGAGACTCTCTGAACGGTGGGGCTATTTTTTTGCGTTCGAATGTTTTTCGTGTAAATAAAAGGAGAGCCTAACGACTCTCCATTTTAAGGAATTTACTTTGGCAATCACAACAATATATTGTATGCTTACCTGTCCAAGAAGGTTAGCGAAATTAATGCTTACCCTTTTAGGTCTTACGGTAATCCTTCCCTTCCAGCGACAGGATTAATGGTTTTACGACCTTTACATAAGAAAACACTAAGACCCTGGCATTGCTGCCGAGGTCTGGTTGTATTTAGAGAGAGACAAGAGCTAAGTACCCTTATTTCTGATACGGAAATGTTAGGTGCTTCAGCAGTGTCCAGTTCGCCTCCGCCATTGAAGCACCTAACAGTTAATTCGATGTTTGTTACATCGTCTTGAATGTCTTTAATAATAACTTTATCAACATACTGCTGCAATTCCAATTTGGTCATGCTCTTGACATCATGCTCCGCGATAAACTCATCCCGCTTCTCTTCAAGGATCCCAAGAAGGATGAGCGCCTGGGTGTAGGTCAAATTCGTCACCAGTGACGAATTTGGATTGCCGTCACTGTCGGGGGAAGCAAGCAGTTTCGTCCTATACTCTTCGCAGAGCTGCATCAGCTTGTCGGCTGTTCGCTGGGAGTGACTAACCGATTCCTTCAACCACTTGCCCCATTCCCCATGCGGAAGCAGGTCCTTGGCCTCCTTCAGGCGACGGCCGATCTCAATGGCGCCGGCAAGAAGGATTTTCCTGGTCTGGTGTCTGATCGTGTTTATTTCAGCCGCGATGACGGGCGGCGTGCGATCTGTGCTCAAATCATTCATAGTACTACCTGTGTCCTTTCTGCTACTTTATTCACAGAATATGAGGCCAGGCTTATGAGTGTGACAAACCTCATTTAAACGGCCTTTCCCAAATCGCAAGCGCTTACGATTTGGGGAAAGCATGGGCTGTAAAATGGTGGTCGCTATGTGGTATCCAAATGAGGATGCCATTTTTATTTCAGCGTCGTATCTGTAAGTCTTAGATCAATTGGATATTTTTTTCTGATCAAAAGAAAAGCCCATAATACTTCGTAAAGTGTACCCTATAGAGTGGACAATTAAAAAAGTCCACCCTATAGGGTATTTCTATTTATAGTAGAATTAGTTAATACTTAATTAAACTTCAGTGAAAGAATGTTAGCTAACGAGGGAGTGTTACGACGCTCGACACTGGCCAGAAGAAACATTTGTCCTCTGCGGAGGAAAATGTCCCTTCGGTCCTCTAGCATGTCAACATGAGCTGTTGTCCATGGGATGCCAGCGAGCATATCCTCAGCCTTCGGCTTGCGGTATCCCTCGTGGCACCCGGACAACTAACCACGTAATGAGGTCAAAAACAACCTAAGACATTCCTGTTATGTTGAATAGGCTGGATACTGGCTTCGTTGTATACTATTAAGTCATTAGAGTTAAAGGTAGGTGGAGAAATGAGTGTTAAGACTTTCACACAAAGAGAGATAGATCTATTATCCCGAAATCAATATGTTAAGAAGGTCAGTTCAAAAGGAATTATTTATACAGAGGAATTCAAGCGCATTTTTATTGCTGAGCATGAAAAAGGAAACTTTCCAAGAGCGATATTTGAATACCACGGTTTTGATATAAATATTCTTGGAATGGATCGTGTTAAATCTGCGGATAAGAGATGGCGTGCTGCCTATAGAAACGATGGCGTTTCTGGATTAAGGGATACTAGAAAGGAAAATTCAGGAAGACCCAATGAGAAGGAACTTTCTACAGAAGAACAGTATGAACGTCTTAAAGCACAAAATAATTTATTGAAAGCTGAAATAGAATTGCTAAAAAATATCGATTTCCTAGAAAGGGGCATGAGAAGAAAGAAATAAGGTTATCATCAGAACAAAAATTCAATCTCATTTATTTAGTAGTGATGAAGTATAAACTGAAAAATATGATTAGTCATTTATGTAAAACGTGTGGCGTATCCCGCTCTGGATATTACAGCTATTTTTCAGCCCAATCACAGAAATCAAGGGAGCTTAGAGATAACCGAGACGAAATAGTGAAAGATATCATCTTAAAGGCATATAACTTTAAAGGGCGTAGCAAGGGCGCTAGACAGCTTAAAATGACATTAGGAGGCCACTACGGTATCACATATAATCTAAAACGTATTAGAAGAATCATGAAAAAGTATGGAATCATTTGTCCTATTAGAAAAGCTAATCCTTATAGAAGAATGATGAAAGCAACAAAAGAACATCGTACTTTGTCAAACCAACTCAATCGAAATTTCAAGCAAAACATACCAGGGAAAGTGTTGCTCACAGATATAACTTATTTGTTCTATGGCCAAGGTAAAAAGGCATATTTGTCAACCATTAAAGATGGCTCTACGAATGAAATATTGGCTTACAATGTATCGGACAGTTTAACGCTAGATATAGCCACTGATACAATTCTTAAACTGAAGAAGAATAGGAAAGTAACATTAGATCAAGGTGCATTTATTCACTCGGATCAAGGATTTCATTACACGAGCCCAAGCTTTCAGAAATTAGTAAAGAGTTATGGCTTATCGCAATCTATGTCCAGACGTGGAAACTGTTGGGATAATGCACCACAAGAATCGTTTTTTGGACATTTTAAAGATGAAGCAAATATAAAGTCATGCCAAACTCTAGACGAATTAAAGCATGAAATTCAACAGTATATGACGTACTACAATAATTATAGATATCAATGGGACTTAAAAAAGATGACTCCCGTTCAATTCAGGAATCATCTTCTTAATATTGCATAGGTCTTTTTTAAGTTGTCCTTGACAAGGGGTACACATTATGATAAATCAGGGCTTTTTCGTAACTAAGGCATTCACGGGTTTGCAGAAGAGATTGATTAATCCAGCTCAAACTGGCCGGTGTAGAGATGATAATATCTGCCTTTGTGAGCGACGAGCTCTTCATGGTTGCCGCGTTCCAGGACAGATCCATTTTCCAGGACAATGATTGCCTTCGCATTGCGGACCGTGGAGAGCCTGTGGGCGATGACGAAAACCGTCCTGTTTTCCATCAGGTGATCCATGCCTGTTTCGATCAGCTTTTCGGTGTGTGTGTCGACGGAGCTTGTCGCCTCATCGAGAATAAGAACGGGCGGATTCAGGACGGCGGCCCTAGCAATCGCAAGCAGCTGCCTCTGGCCCTGGCTCAGGTTTGTGCCGTCTCCGGACAGCATTGTGTCGTACCCTTCCGGCAGCCGCTGAATGAAAGAATCCGCGTTGGCGAGCTTCGCCGCTGCAATGACTTGCTCCATATCCGCATCCGGATTCCCGAAACGGATGTTGTCTGCGATGGTACCCGTAAACAGATGGGTATCCTGCAGAACGACGCCGAGGGAATGGCGGAGGTCATCTTTTAAAATGTCCCGGACATCAATGCCGTCGTAGGTGATGCTTCCGGAAGTAACGTCATAAAAGCGGTTGATCAGGTTGGCAATCGTCGTTTTTCCGGCTCCGGTCGAGCCGACGAAAGCGATTTTCTGACCTGGCTTGGCATAGAGGTTGATCCCCTTTAGAATTGTATTTCCGTTTTTATAAGCAAAAACGACATCGTTAAAGCGAACATCGCCGCGAAGTGGCACCAATTCAACCGTGCCAGCTGCGTTTAGCCTGCGCCAAGCCCATTTCCCAGTCCGTTTTTCGCTTTCGCGCAGCTTCCCGTCCGAATCCTCCGTAACATAAACAAGCGTCACGGTGCCATCATCCGTTTCCGAAGGCTCTTCCATGATTTCAAGAATGCGTTCCGCGCCGGACAGTGCGGCCAGGACAAAATTGGCTTGCTGGGAGAACTGGTTAAACGGCATAGCGATTTGTCGGATGAAAATGAGATAGGCGGTCAGTGTGCCGATATCGATCCGCCCGGATATTGCAAAAAATGCGCCGATACAGGCGGAAATAGCATAGTTTAAATAGGAGATGCTGACAATCACGGGGATCATCAGGCCCGAATAAGTCAGCGCACCTGTGGCGGCGTCCTGCAGCTTTTTATTAAGGGCTGAAAATTCCTGGAAATCCCTGGCCTCATGGTTGAAAATCTTGACGACCTTCTGCCCTTCCACCATTTCCTCAATGAAACCGTTTAAACTGCCCATGTGTTTTTGCTGTTGAGAAAAATATTCGTGGCTTTTCTTTCCGCTGTGCCGCATGAACAGATACATGCCGAGAAAGGCAAGCACCACGATGACCGTCAGTTCAAGATTCAGGATGACCAGTACGGCAAAGGTGCCGATAATCAGAATGAAGCTCTGGATCAGGACTGTGACGCTGTTGTTGATTGCCTCGGCTATGGTATCGATGTCGCTGGTGAAACGGCTCATCAGCTCGCCGTGAGTTTTTGCGTCAAAAAAGCGCAGCGGCAGGGTTTGGATTTTTTGGAAAAGATCATTTCTGATTTCCTCAATGATCTTCTGAGCGACCTTCACCATGATCTGGGTATATCCGTATGTGGCAGCCACACCTGCCAGATAAACAACACCCATAAAAATCAGAATTCTGGCGAGACCCGGAATATCTCCGGGCATGATGTAGTTATTGACGACCGGTTTCAACAGGTAGGTGCCATAGACATTGGCGCTCGCTCCGATTGCGATCATGACTGTGACGAGCAGAAGGGCGGCTCCGTGCTTTTTAAAGTAACGCCACAGAAACTTTATAGTATTTCGCATACTTTTTGGTTTTGAGTGCTCCAACATTCTTGGCATTACGCAGTTGCCCCCTTCCTTTGAAACTCGTAGATATCCTGATAAATCGGATTATGCTTCAAAAGCTCCTCGTGCGTTCCAACCTCGTTGATTTTGCCATTTTTCAGCACGACGATCAGATCAGCCTCTTCAATCGAGCCGATTCGCTGCGTGATGATGATTTTAGTGGTATTTTTAAGTTCCTCGGAGAGCCTTTGGCGAATTTTTGCTTCCGTTGCCGTATCCACCGCGCTGGTGGAGTCGTCGAAAATAAGGATGCGCGGGCGTTTCAGAAGGGCTCGGGCGATGCAGAGCCGTTGCTTCTGACCACCAGAGACGTTCACGCCCCCCTGACCAAGATTCGTTTCATAGCCCTCAGGCATCCGCTCGAGGAGTTCATCCACGCACGCGATTCGGCAGGCCCATTCGAGCTCTTCATCCGTTGCGTTTTCATTTCCCCATCTTAAATTATCGCGGATCGTGCCTGAAAACAGCGTGTTGTTCTGGAGCACCATTCCAACCGCATCGCGCAGGTAAGTGATAGGAAATTCCTTCACGTCATGGCCGTCTATCTTCAGGCTACCGGAGGTGACGTCATAAAGCCGGGGAATCAGCTGCACCAGCGAGGATTTGGCGGAGCCTGTTCCCCCGATGATCCCGACCATCTGACCGGCCTCGATATGGAGATTGATATCTGAAAGCACATATTCCTTGGCGGAATTCTGATACTTGAAGCAGACCTGCTCAAAATCAATTTCACCTCGTTCAACCTTACTGTCACCCGCACCGTCCGCGATACTTGGTTGTTCGTCCAGTACCTCAAAGATACGGCTGACGGAAGTCATCGAGCGGCTGATCATCAGGAAGACGAAGGAGATCATCAGGAGGGAATTTAAAATCTGCATAACATAACTCAAAAATCCCGTGAGCTGCCCGACCTGCATTGTGCCGATATGAATGAAATTGCCGCCGAACCATAAAAGGGAGATGATTGTTGAGTACATAACAAGCTGTAAACAGGGCATGTTAAGGGCTGCATAATGGTAAGCATGTTCGGATGATTCTTTGTAGGATTCGTTAACTTCGCCGAACTTCCGAGCTTCGCTGTCGCCTTTAACGTAAGACTTTACCGTGCGAATCGCGATCAGGTTTTCTTGCACGATGGAGTTCACCTTGTCCATGGCTTTTTGCATCCTGCCGTACATTGGGCTGAGCTGTTTGAGTATGAGGAACAGGCCGATAGCCAGAACAGGTATGGCCACATAGAAAACAAGCGCTAGTTTTGGGTTCATTTTAATAGAAATGCCCAGCGCCAATATCATCATAAATGGGCCGCGTACCATGGGACGCATGCCGTTGCAGATGGCATTCTGCAAAATCGTCACATCGCCAGTCAGTCTTGTAATCAGTGACGGTGTGCTGAAATGATCCATATTGGCAAAGGAGAAGCTCTGTATCTTGCGGTATTCAGCCTCCCGCAGCGCCGCTCCGAATCCCTGACCAGCCCTGGCTGCAAAGCGGGCGTAAAGAAGGCCCAGAAGCAGCGAAAGCAGTGCACAGACAACCATGGCCAGACTTCTGCCCAGAATATAGTTCTTATCTCTATTTACGACACCCACGTCGATGATATTGGCCATAATCAGCGGGATTGCCAGTTCAAATACGCCTTCGAGCGCGACGCAGACCAGGCCTCCGATCAAATCTTTGCGGTTATTTTCGAAATAAATAAAAAGACGTTTTAGCACACATTTCCCCCCAAACACCACGTACAGGCGCTATCTTAATCAAGAGCTTTTACCGGTCAGATTTACGTACATGCGGCTGAGATAGTCAAGGAACTGTTCCTTTTCATTCTCAGAAAACCCTTTCAGGGATATATCCTCAACTTCTTGGCAGACTACCTGCCACTTAGCGCACCACTCTCTTCCTTTTTCCGTAATTGAAACCGATTCGGCCCTTCTGCGCTCAGCGGGTTCCGAGCGTTTAATCAGACCCGCCTGATCCATATTGTTCAATAGTTGTGATACAGTAGCGGGTTCAATATCAAGGGCGGCCGCAATATCTTTCTGCATGCAGTTATTCTGCCGTGACAGATAAGTCAAAACTTTGGGTTGCCCAGCCGAAAGCCCGATCGCAGCCATACCAGGTCGGAGTTTGTTTTTCTGTGCATGGAAGGTACTATATAAGGCCATATGTAGTTGGGGATTCATAAATAAGCCTCCTAATAATTAGTTTACTATCTATTGGTAAACTAATTCTAGGCCTAAAAATAATCACTGTCAAGAATCTTTATTTGGGTTCACGGAGTACTTCTTTTTCGTTGTCAGGGAATCATCAATAATACTCTGAAAGAGTTTGAGTTGAAGTATGAACTGCAGACCTGCAAGTGGTTTCTGTGGAAGATGTAAAACACAAAAGGCCCTAGGCGTGTTTCTTTAAATGCATTTCCTTTTAGAGCAAAAATTGAACCAGCCAGAGCATCTGGCAAATTTATTCTAGTTGCCGCAAAAAGATTGGGACTAAAGTCAAAAGTAACACTCCCGCTGTCATCTTAATATGCATGCACAAGAAGACGTTAACGGGAGTGGAGGCTGTGCATTTCTGTTGAAACGGTGGACTGCAATAGCCTGTCCTAGAATCGACAGCGCTGTCGAATTCTGGGACAAGCATTTAAATGAGGGTTCTCACACTCATAAGCCTGGCCCCTCGTTATCAGAACAAATTTATCGACTAATACGACCCATGACGAGAGAGGTTAAATCCAGCGACCACCTGGCAGTAATCCTCCCTACGGAACAGAAGAGATCACTGTGGTTTTAGGTGATATGGTAGGAGTATCAGAGTTAAGACCAAAGGATATCATCCAAAGGATGAGTAAGAACCTTACTGTCGCGCATATCAAGGCGTTGCGCCAATGAAGAGAGCAAAGCGGACTGCTAAACGCAGTCTTATTTTTTATGGCTTGGTATAATTTCGGCAAGGCGCATTTTAATTCCTAACTCCAGAAAATAGAATCCCATGCCTTTGGAAAGCTCGGCGTTAGCACCCCTTGTCTGTAGGTAAGCGTTTCCCAGTTCCCATAAATGTTGGGAGCCATATTTGGCCAAAAACGAATAGCGCTTGTGGACATATTCATAGCCAATCTCAAAATCACTGAGGTGTTGTCTGGACATCGTCTTCCTCCCGCTGTTTAGGAGATTGTTCTCCGATCAGTTCGGCAATACTAACACCGAGAGCGGCTGCGAGTTTGGTTAAGGTTCGGATTGAGCCTGTTGTATGACCATTTTCGATTTTATTAATCATGCTTTCGTCGATATGAACCAAATCAGCAAGTTGTTTTTGAGTCATTTTGAGCGCTATTCTTATCTTCTTAATTTGCTTGTTTGTAGTATCCAATAAGACCACCCCTGGATAAAAGATTATAGAATTAAATTCTATATGTC
>DATMYU010000666.1:0-2036 GCA_035560775.1 Desulfosporosinus sp. | reverse complement strand
TTATAGCAATTTGCAAATCACTTAAATTGTCATCGCAATCTTCAGACACACGAAAATCTAAATGCACAAAATCAGTAAGAAGGCAAAGGATGGAGTGAAAAAAAGAAACGGTCTATAAAGGCAACGGCATTCCTCCAATTTTTCTATACGTCATCACCAGACATAACTTATCTTATGTCTCGTGATACGTGTGAGAGTGTAAGCGTCCGATTTGTATGATGGTAAATCGCCATTTTCGGCTGAAAATTTGATGTTGGATATGCCAAATATCTCTTACCCAATGAAGGGCTAAAATAAATTCGGTGAAGATAATCATCATCTTTGTCAAAAGTTATTGCGCGACTTATTTGCAGTAAATTCAATTATCACAAAGAGGTAAGTAGTTATATGACATAATTACCACCTATCAAGAGTCTGTATAATTAATAGTAGGGTACTAAACTCATAAATGTGATTTTCTTATCAGGAAAAAATGGAAACGATTCGCACTGTTGCACAGATTTTGCTGGCTTTAGCAACCATAGTTATTGCTATTGTTGGCGCGTTCCTTGCTCCTAATATTATCTATAAACTTCGTCAAATTGACCCAAAAGTACGGCAAGCGGGCGGGCGACCACCTAAAGAACAACCCAAAATATTGTGGAAAATTCTATGGGTTTTCGTTGCTGTGGCATTGGTATATCCAATTATTGACTTTGGACTGAATAAACTTGCTCCAGAGTATAAACCTATCCCCGTAGACCAACTTAAAGATAATGGGGCATACATCAAAATATTAGAAATCAATCCGGCCACAGGTACACCTTTAACGGCTGGTAGTGAAGTCCAATTTATCATTTTGGTAGAGTATTATCTGCCCGGAAAAGTACCTCTTGCTGAAATCGGTATAAATTACATGATTGGCTCTAAACCAAACAAAGGCGATGATTTATTTCTGCCAACCAGATTAGCCGCCCAAGAAGGAAAGCATACTGTTCAATTAGCAGGATTAGTAAAGCCGCCTGACCCATTAGCATTAAACGGGAAGCCTTTTGAAGTAGGCGTCTACATGGAAGCATTAGATATAGTTCAAAGAAAAAACTTTACCGTTGACACCAATTCAATTATTTATCCACTGTCACCGGCGAAGTAAAGGTTGTTCAATTCCCCAACCGCGCTTAACACAGCGTGCACTGGACAAGTGAGGGCATTTGCCCACATTTCGGGGAAGCGGTATCTGGGGGGTTCAGCCTAGCCGGTAACGTCCTGCCGTTAGGAAGTTTTTTTGCATCATTACAATTTAATCTAAACTTACGTCACCATTCACACCGGACGCTAATAGTAAGGAATAAAGAATTTCCTCCAATCCCCTGGTTAAACACAAGATATATCAAATCTGCCAGTTTTAGACGAAATAATGCCAATTTAGCTCTCTGCCTCGTCTGAATATATCAATATGTGGAGGGAAATATGTCCTGCAAATCATCAACGACCAAAGCGAATAATCTTCTCCGGCAGTATGCAACTGTTATTCAGAACGGTAATTTCCAGCCGGCCATTTTGACCCTGAGCTATATTTATCAACTTAATGAGGTATCTCAGTGCTTCCGGGTAAAAGGTACAGAGAAGTGGCCTTACCGTTCATTTGAACAAATTTTGTTTGACCATGGCAGATTTTTCAAGCTATCTCATTCAGCCGGTCTGAAACGAACCGACATTGGTAATAGATTTCGTTACGCAAGCAATCAACAAAGCTCCGAAATTATTTATTGCGAAGGTATCATTTTAAAGCCAGATGGCCTCGCCTTCGAACATGCATGGAATTTGAGTGTCAACACAGGTGAAATCGTGGATGCTTATTTTGACGCATCGTGCTATTTTGGCATTCCACTCACTAAGGATTTTGTTTGCAAATACAATCGTGGTTTAGGTATATTTTCACCCGATGAGCTATCAAACGGAATCGACCTGTTAGAGCTTGGTTTGCCACAAAATGCCATCTGGAAAAAAGACGGAATTCCCAAGAAAGATAACCCATGAGATTATTGTTTATATAG
>DATMYU010000665.1:0-2968 GCA_035560775.1 Desulfosporosinus sp. | reverse complement strand
TTCATAATTAACTCTCTTTTCATAAGTTCCCCACACCTTTGTTTGCTTGTTGCTAACCATACATTTCCCCATCGCCCAGACATCATGGACCTGCAAGGCCTCGTCAAGAACCACTAGGTCAGCGTCGTAACCGACGCGAATCAGCCCTTTATTCTTAAGTTGAAGAACATTTGCCACGTTAGAGGTAATCGTGCGTAAGGCAACTTCTAACGGGAGTCCATTGTGTAAGACAGATTCTCTCACATCCCGCCACAGAACCTCTACCGATCCGACTCCCATGCCAATAAGCACGCCTGCTTCGTTATACTGGGGCATACTTCCATTCCCGTCCGAGGTCACGGTAACCTGATCATTTAGAATCTTACGTTCGTTTAACATTTGTAAGACCGCAGGCACCTGTAGTTCAGCAGGAAAATCATCACACCCTGCTGTAAGGTCGATATGTCCTCCTGCTAGAAGGAACTGAATCCCTTGTTCTAGTAAGGGCTGGGTGCGATTGATGTGTGTCGGCATAAATTGAGTAATAGGTATCTCAGTCTGATCAAGGATCTTCCAAATCAGGTCCAATCCTCTCTTACCCTC
The DNA here is from genome assembly GCA_035560775.1 of Desulfosporosinus sp. Taxonomy (GTDB): domain Bacteria; phylum Bacillota; class Desulfitobacteriia; order Desulfitobacteriales; family Desulfitobacteriaceae; genus Desulfosporosinus. Next base: position 2,386 of record DATMYU010000665.1, on the reverse strand, counting down.
ACCAACATGAAGATGGACTATTCCGGCTTTTCCCCCGAGCATTCCCCCCACGCGGGCTTCAGAAGCTAAACGCTCAAGCTCTGAGATTTGAGGTTGAGCGGAACGATGATCTGATATCGCGATTTCACCCGCCCCAATGATCTTTTCGATTAATGCCAGGTCTTGTTGTAACGTTGGTAACAGTGTTCTCGTCGGAACTTGATAGGCACCACTGTAGACAAACGTGCTTATTCCCTCATCTTCAAGTGCTCGCGCCTTTGTGAGAAGCTCTGACATAGTCCGGGATACAGAATCTGTCCCCAAACAACCGACGACCGTTGTTGTTCCTCCTCTTGTCAATTGAGACAGTTGAATTTCCGGAGTTCTGGAAGCGGGACCTGCCTCTCCCCCACCTCCGCATATATGGACGTGGGCATCGATAAACCCGGGAACCAAGGATTTACCTTGAAGGTCAATTACTTCCCCTTTCACATGTTCGGGAAATCCCAAGTTTTGACCAATCATAGCGATACACTTTCCAACCATCAGGAGATCTGTATCATTTACAAATTCCGGGCAATAAAGTTTTGCGTTTTTGATAAGTTTCCACACTCTAACCGCTACCTCCTATTGGGAGGTAGAATACCCCAATTATGGCTGAATATTCTCGCTTATAAAATCCTTTCTCTACGTTGAGCCAAAAACCCTTTATTATCCAGAGAATAAACAGAAATTATTCTTAGCATTTCCTTTTTTACACAAGCATAAGGTTAGAAGTAAACATTAAATGTTTTTTTAACCTTATGCTTGTGGAGGATGACATGCCAAAAAGAACCTTTGTCTATGGAGCAACCATACTCTTGGGAGCGAATTTGCTCAACCGACTACTGGGCATGGCTTATCAATATTTAATTATGAACCATATTGGCGGTGAAGCCTATGGATTATTTACTATGGTTTTTCCAATCTACATGCTGGCCCTTGTCATTACGACAGCGGGAATTCCACTCGCTATTGCCAAGATGGTTTCAGAAGAAGTATCCCTTGGACGTGCATTACAAGCACAATCTATCTTCCGCCTCTCACTTTGGCTGCTCGGTATTTCAGGTGCTATCGTATCAATCAGTCTCTATTTTCTTTCTCCGTATATAGCTCATCGAATTTTCCCTGATCCGCGGGTGATTAATCTTTTCCTAATTTGCACACCGGCCATTTTTGTCGTCTCCGTGTCTTCGGCTTTTCGCGGCTACTTTCAAGGATTACAGAACATGGTTCCTACAGCTATAAGCCAGATTTTAGAACAAGTTGTCCGTGTCGCTGTCGGTTATACAGCAGCGACACGCCTCCTCGTATCCGGTGTTGAATGGGCTGCAGCTGGATTAGCTTTAGGCATGCTGGTTGGAGAAGTGATAGGCTTATTGGCCATTATCCTTCAGTATCAAAGGCTAAACTATAAATTCAAAGTAGAAGGCCCTAAACCTAGTTATTCCACACGGCTCATCTTAAACAAATTATGGCACCTTTCTTCCCCTGTAACGGTAGGAAGACTGCTTGCCACAGGGTTAACTGCCTTGGATGCCATGCTTATCCCTATGCGCCTTCAAGTGGCTGGATACGGAGCACGGGAAGCTATAACCTTATTCGGACAACTTGGGGGCTCTGCTTTTACGTTACTTGCCTTTCCAAGTGTATTTACGTTTGCCTTGGCCACGTCACTTGTTCCAGCCATTTCAGAAGCAGCGGCCCGACGTCAATTTGATATTGTCCGAGCCCGAGGTGCTGAAGCCATTCGTTTAACGATCCTGATCGGAATTCCTTGCTTAATTATCTTATTTTATTTTTCCCAGCCACTAACCGCAGTTTTCAAGAGCACGCAAATTGCACCTGTTTTACGGATACTAGCCATAGGAGGCATATTTTCGTATATACAACAAACCACAACGGGAATTCTACAAGGACTGGGAAGAGTTCAGATTCCAGTCCTCAATTCCATAATTGCGGCTTGCCTTCGAATTCCTTTATTAATGTACCTGACCGGCCTGCCTCAATGGGGTCTCCGAGGAACGGCGTGGGCTTACACCCTTGGTTTTTTTATCATGGCGTCGCTAAATCTTATGGCTATTTCCAGGTATACAGGAATGCCCTTAGACCTTCAACGGTTCGTCCTTCAACCCCTCAGTGGGGGCATTGGCATGCTTTTAGTTTTTCATTTTTTGGACCCGTTCTTTGGCGGACATGTTGCAGGGTATCTCGGCGAGTTTTTCATTGGAATGACAGTATACAGCCTAATCCTTTTTTTTAATGGTGGTGTTTCCTTCGCGGACTTAAGAAGGCTTCCTTTGATTGGAAAATATCTTCCCTTGTAAAGATCATTTCCACCAATAGCGAATTTGCTCTCCCCATTGCC
>DATMYU010000664.1:0-3452 GCA_035560775.1 Desulfosporosinus sp. | reverse complement strand
AAACAGTATAGAGAAGGGGATTGCATGGACAGGGTTGGAAGGTGTAGATACCGAAGGGCATTTAACATTCAAAAAAATGAAAGTGTATGAAAATAATTACTGTAATAGGGGAATATGTTGGTTAGTCACTCCTTCAGATTCAAACGATCCGAATTCATACTACGCTGGAATGGAATCGTTGTATAAAGCAATTCCAAGTCAGTGTCTCCATAAAACAATAACAGCCCAATCAAAGCACCTTGCGAACATAAGTGCAGTTTATGAGGAAAAGCTGAAAAACAAGAATCTCCCGCATATCGTAAGAGATGGGTACAGAGCTAAGAAAAAATTCTTTGATGAAGTAAGAAATAGAGTAGGCTGGATGCATGTAATATTCTTAGGTCTTAATTATATTCCGAATGACGAGGACGCAAAAGAGATAAGTGACGAAATAAGAGACCGATATGGAAAAGCACTTGGAAGACGAGGCATTTCAGTTAAATATGTCATAGATCCAACAGAATACGCCATCATCTGTGCTCAGTTGGGAAGAATGGAGAATCTGGAGGGAATGTTATAATGGCAATCTCGGATAATTTGGCTAAGAATAGATACACAACAGGTATAGTTAATACTATATTCAAGAGGAAGCAAGCTAAAAAATTCAAACGTGCTGAAGATAAAAAACGTAAAAATGAAAAGATGCTTAAAGATGTTATTGATACGGCCCTCCCCGTATCTTTCAAACCATCGAAAGATGGACTATGGATTGAAACAAATGATACGTGGATTCAGTGTATGGTAATAGGTAGGATCAGCCCTAAATATGGAGATAGGCAGGATTTTCCCACTGAATTAGATCAGAGATTCATGGACGAGGTTTTTGATATAGCAACCACTCCAGAAACATGCATTGAGTTATGTCAAGTAGTATATCCTCTCAATCCACTACATGAAAACGACGCTCTTGAAACCGCAAAGAGGAATATCAAAATAGCAAACGTAATTCAGGAAACAGATGATAAATTCCTGCATCAGCATGATACTATTAACGATTTTGCAGCCGAGGGAATTTACGAATATCAGAAACAGTTATTTCATGGAAAGACGAGGCTCTTACATCACGTTTTGTTAGTAGCTGTGCAGGGACTCACAAAAAAGGCAGTCAAGAAAACAATTAAAGATATTGAAACAGTATGTGACTCTAAAGTAATCCAACATGAACTACCACAACACGGTATGGTAGAAACTTACAAATCCATGCAACCGACTCCGTATGTGTGGGGTTATCTATTCAAGAAGTCCGTAACTGCTGAATTATGTGCAAAAACTTCACTTCTAAGGAATCCAGAGCCTAAACTTGCTACAAAGGGCCGTATGCTTGGGATGAATACCAGGACAGGCAACCCCATATACTATGATTTTGACGACCCGAATACCACAAATTCAAATGCTTTAATTATAGCTCCATCCGGTTCGGGAAAGTCTGTGAATCTCCTAACAGATGATATACGTGCGTATCTGGACGGGGATAATGTTATTCACATCGTTCCTAAGAAAGATGGGAAGACAGATCACCTAAGAGTATGTGCAGCTTTAAACGGTCAACTCTGGAAGGTTGGTTTTGGCGGTCAAAATCCTAATATGTTCCAGGTATTCTTTGATAAATCCGTGATGGACGATTCAAGAGATGGATATCAGGCCGCATACTTAGCTCATTTCACTATGCTCCTTGAGTGCATCGGACTGTTGATAGGAAGCGGGTACACGGATCAACAGAAAAACTGGCTTACTCAGGCTTTAAGTGAATTATACGAAGAGTTTCACGTTATCAATGGAGAAGGAGAAATATTACAGGCCAATGTTTCAAAGTGGAATGAAGGAACGTTCTGGCCTAACTTCACGGATCTTCGTAACAAACTTGAAAACTGGCTTAAAGATGATAAGCACAGTAAGATGAGCGGGCCAATAGAGGCACTATTTAATAACACTGCAATGTTGACTCCAAACGGGCCTCTCGGTTATCTTGTTAATAATAATGCTCTTGACCTGAGCAATCAGTTTATCATGGCAGACCTTTCAGCACTTACTTCAGTTCCTAACGTTCAGGAAGCTCTAACCATGATGATTATGTCAGTTGTGTATACAAAACTGGCAAACGCTAAACCTGGTATTCCCATAAACAAGACTCTTCTAACCCTAGATGAAGGAGCAGACCTTATCAAGAACCCAACAATGGAAAAGAGCATAGAGAAGTTCTTCAGGCAGGGTAGAGCATGGGGAATGTATACAAAAGTAGTATCTCAGGATCTAGCAGGGTTCCCAAGAACAATGCTCGATATGATAAAGGCAAATACATCTTACATTCTCCTTTTAGGGAACTGGAGGTCGGATAACGTTGGCCCCATACAAAAAGAGTTCATTCTAAATGATCAGGATGTATCAGTACTCACAACTCCAGGAAAGGGGTATGGACTTCTTGTGTTGGCAGGTCATAGACTCCCTTATTATAATGCGCTTGATGAATTCGAAGAAGCAGCAATTCTTAACAAGGGGCCTCTATCAAAAGAGATGAACAAGACAATTTATGGTCAGGAAATCGACACAAACGAAGATGAAAACGACACAACGCATGGTGATATTGTAATAAATCCTGTAGTTTCTCAAATAGTCCACGACTTAAGAGTTTCTTGTAAAACATGGTATAATAAATCATTGAAAATGAGTGAATATCCCAATGGATTTGAAAAGGAAACGGTTAGAAATCCATATACAGGGGTTAACACCGTAGCGTTTTATAAAAAATCCCTGCTAGATGAAGATGGATATATCAAAGGACAAACCACAGAACATTATTTCATGAATGCTTTGCTTGCAGGAGAAGGATATTTGCATGGGGCCGAGTCCGTAACCGTAGAAAATAACTATGGGAAGGATCAACCCGCAGATGTCCAGATGGTTTTCCCACTTCCCAACGGATTGAAATTGAGACTAGCCTTTGAGTACGAAACAAAGGAATGCAAACATTCAGTAAAAGACCTCCAAGAAAAGAGAGATAAGCTAATCCTGCTAAAAGAGTGCGGAGCATCCTGCTTTGATGGTGTGATGTTCATAGCAAGAAAAGAGTACGTCGATCATATCATAAGCGCGGTTGGTGACGATCACACATTGACAAGAGGAGCAGCAGTTGGACAATACATCGAAAGCATGAAAGCACAGAAAATGAGTGCTCACATGCCTCAGCTTGCCGTAGAAAACGCGGAGGCGGCTTAAATGCCTCCGGCACTGTCACTGATGTTCCAGACTGCTTGTCATACGGCTCCCTATAGCTTGCAGCATACAGTCGCCTATAGCCAAGCATTGTCGATGAATCCCTTCGGTCTTCATCTCGCCGTCCCTAACGTGCCGGCTTTTTTTTCTTTGTTTGGGTGCGACACACGCGAAAATGTTACACACTCAGATAACTATATAAA
>DATMYU010000663.1:0-2721 GCA_035560775.1 Desulfosporosinus sp. | reverse complement strand
TAGTAATATTATTCAAGGGGGATAATCTCATGTCAAGCGATGAGCGTTTACAGAATCCGTTAACAGATGCCTTATTGGAAGCGATTTTATTGCTTAGAAACAAAGAAGAGTGTTATCGGTTCTTTGAAGATATTGCAACGGTCGCGGAAATAAAAGCTTTGGCTCAGCGTCTGGAAGTCGCTAAGATGCTGCAGAGGAATGAGACTTATACGGCTATTGGAGAAGTGACAGGCGTAAGTAGTGCTACGATTAGCCGGGTTAAACGTTGTTTGAATTTTGGAGCGGATGGCTATCAATTGATTTTAAGTCGTTTGAAAGAAAGAAATATTTAAGGAACATTGACAGAAGAGAAGGAGAATCATCATGCTAAGAACAAATTTAGGTCAACGTATACCAGAGGGGATGCGCGATTTACTACCTGAGGAAATTGCCATGCAGGAGCGCTTAGAAGATAAAATTCTTACACTTTTTCGGCAGTGGTCCTATCAAAAAGTATTAACCCCAACCCTTGAATTTACCGCTTGTGTCCAACCAGACGTCGAGCAAGCTGATTCATTATACAAGTTTTTCGACCGTGAAGGACGTATCTTAGCACTGCGTCCAGAACTGACAACGGCGATTGCACGCCTTGTTAGCACACGTATGCGCGGTAGTAATTTGCCGCTACGCCTGTGTTACGGTGCAGATGTCTATAGAAATGCATCAGTTAGGCATAGAGAGTTTCGCCAAGTCGGTGTAGAGCTTGTCGGTTCTGACCATGCATTAGCTGATGCAGAAGTAATTGCTCTTGCAGTAGAAGCCATTGCTGGTTTGGGCTTAAAAAACTATCAGTTTAATCTCGGGCATATGGGGATCTTTTCAGGTCTTATGCTGGAAGCGGGGATCGATGAGTCGTTACAGGCTAAGCTAGAAGAAGCGTTGGCACGTAAAGATATGGTCGGTGTAGAAAGCTGGGTCAGGCAAAGTGGATTGCCTAGACGCGTTCAGGAGCTTTTACTGCGTTTGCCTCATTTCCACGGTGGGGAAGAAATTCTTGATGAGGTCCTCAACTGGAGTGAACGCCCAGCAATTCGGGAGGCCGTTGAGAGCCTAAGGCGGATTTATCGGTATTTGGATAATTTTGGGGTTCGAGCAAATGTGTCGCTAGATTTAGGAATACTACGGGGTTTTTCGTATTATACCGGAGCAATATTTGAAGGGTATGTTCCCGGGATCGGTTTTCCAGTGGTTGAGGGAGGTCGCTATGATGCGTTATATGCCGACTTTGGAGCGCCGTTACCGGCGACTGGATTTGCTATCCACCTTGGAAACTTGTTAGAGCAATTCCCTCTTCCAGTTGTGGAAGGTGCCGATATTTTGGTCTATGGATCCGATGACGAGAAAATTATTCACCAGTGTCAGGCGTTGAGAGCCAAAGGGAATCGGGTAGAAATGGCGCTCGGAACAACAGAGAAGGAAGTAGCACAGAATACGGCCTTGCTAAAACATATTCCAGAGCTTTTATGCGTCGATGAAAAGGGGTGTTAACATGCGCAAACTTGCAGTGCTCACTGGTGGTGGGGATTGTCCGGGGCTCAATGCAGTGATCCGGGCAGTTGTTAAAACAGCCTACCAGCATAAGATTGAAGTACTCGGAATTAGAGACGGTTTTCATGGAGCGCTAGAAGGGGAATTCATGCCCCTTGGTTTGAATGATGTCTCAGGTATTTTACCACGCGGAGGTACTATTCTCGGAACAACCAATCGGGATAACCCCTTTGCTTATGAAATGAAACTTAATGGGGTAAGTCAAGTGGTTGATCGTTCAGACGATGTCCTGCGAAATTTGAGAGAGCGTGGAGTGGATGCCTTACTGGCGATCGGTGGAGATGGCAGTTTGAATATCGCTCTTAAGCTTGCAGATAAAGGACTTAAGGTGATCGGAATTCCTAAAACCATTGATAATGATTTAATGGCCACGGATCAAACCTTTGGTTTTCAAACGGCTGTGGATACAGCCCAGGATGCTTTAGACCGTCTCCATACCACGGCGGAATCCCACCACCGAGTTATGATTCTAGAAGTAATGGGCCGTTATGCAGGATGGATTGCCTTGTACGCGGGTGTCGCTGGAGGAGCCGATGTCATCTTGATTCCAGAAATTCCCTATAATATTGATCAGGTGGCCTTAGCTATCCAGCAACGAGCAAATCGAGGAAAAAAGTTCAGCATCATTGTTGTGGCCGAAGGAGCTAAGCCTTTGGGTGGAGAGATGGTTGTCGAACGTTTGGTTTCGGGACGATTTGACCCGCTCAAATTGGGCGGGATTGGCGCTAAATTAGGCCATGATCTTGAAGAACAATGTGGAATGGAAACCCGAGTCACCGTGCTTGGACATCTCCAGCGCGGAGGCTCTCCTAATGCGTTTGATCGAGTGCTTTCTTCTCGTTATGGCGTCGCTGCGGTTGAAGCGGCGTTAGACGAGGCATTTGGGATCATGGTCGCCCTTCAGGGGAGGGAGATTGTACGGGTACCTCTCATCCAAGCGGTTGATAAACTTAAACTTGTACCTCTTACCGACCCATTGTTGTTAGCAGCACGTGAGCTAGGGATTGAGATGGGAGACTGATAGAAAAGGTTTTTGTCAAAGGAACTATGGAAGTTTTGTAAATAAAGAAAATACCCTTTCTGTAGTTCCGAAATCAGAAAGGGTATCTTTTTGTACCTATACAGAAAGTATAA
>DATMYU010000662.1:0-3185 GCA_035560775.1 Desulfosporosinus sp. | reverse complement strand
AATCAATTCTCAGTTAGGTGAGGCTCCTGCATAAACATAAGCCACTGCCCAGAAATGTCGAGAGACGCCAACGGGTAGAACAGGTACTACCGACATAAGGTTTTACTTAATGTGGCTGAGCAAACTCTACGCTATGCAGTGCTAAAGCTCAACGAGTAGGGAGGTCCTAATCATTTGCATTCAAGACCTTCTATTCTTTAATAGAGGTCTTTTTCTTTTGATAATCAGACCCCCCATGCCGTTTAAGCGGCACCACTGATGAATGAAAATGAGTTATTTTCACGGCAGAAAGTATAATCCAACTATGGCTACCGCCTAAGCCTGAAGGCTTCTCCGCTAAGCTAACCCGTGCGAAGACAGTGTCTTCGTGCTCTGGCCAAGTTTTCAATCTACTCACTTATTAAGTTCTTCCTATTCGGATAATTTAAGGAGGTGGTTTTATGGACGCTGGACCTTATCATTTATGCAATTCTATTTTCACTCAGCCTTGGCAAAATGATTTTAATTGTAGGTGCCAAGCTCCATCACACAAAGGGGGGAAGTAAATGAATGAATTAAAAATTTTAGGGGAATTCTACTTTAGTCAATTGTCAAAGAAGCCAATCTGGGATGCTAAGGGACGTCGTGTTGGCCGATTGATAGACATGACCATACGCTGGGACAGTATCTCTCCCCATGTTACTGGCATTCAATATGCCAAAGGGGTTCATGCCCTAATTCCCATTGAATGGGTGGTTTCCTGGGATACAGATGGACTGCGCCTCAACACATCTTTTGACGCCTTATTAACCTGCCCGATGCATGAAGATGAAACGCTTATTGGCAAATGGCTGTTAGATAAACAAATTATTGACTTAGAAGGCTCTAAACTGGTACGAGTGAATGACATCGCCTTATCCTTGGTGTCCCGTGATGATCATCAATACCTTGTTTTGGTTGCGGTGGATATTGGTGTTCGCGGTTTATTCCGCCGATTGGGTGTTGAGTTCTTATTGAGTCGTATCGCAAATAACTTCGTGGGTTGCCAATATATTAAACCTCTAGAAAATCGGACATCAGCCCTTCAACTCACTAGAGAAAAAGAACAACTACGCCAACTTCATCCCGCAGATATCGCTGATATTATTGAAACTATGGACTATAAACAACGGGCCAATTTTCTAGATGCACTTGATGCCCAGCAGGCAATCGACGCATTAACCGAGATGGAATTAGATGCCCAAGTGGAAATGATTAATCAGATGGATGAGAGCCGGGCGTCAGATATCCTCGAAGAAATGCCACCCGACGAAGCTGCTGACATTCTAGGCGAGTTGTCTTTGGAGAAATCAGAAGAACTGCTTCGCTTAATGGAATCTGATGATGCCGAGGATGTCCGGGAATTGATGCAATATGAGGAAGATACTGCTGGTTCGCTTATGACCACCGAATATATCGGTTTACCGTTCTGGCTTACCGCTGAACAAGCCATTAACGAACTAAGAAGGTTAGCTCCTGAAGCGGAGACCATCTATTATCTCTATGTAGTCGATGAACAGGAAACACTCGAAGGGGTACTTTCTCTACGCCAGCTAATCATTGCTTCTCCAGAGACGCCACTGAAGGACTTAATGCATAAGAAAATTGTAAAAGTCTCCCCGTATGACGACCATGATAAAGTGGCTGACATCATCCGCAAATATGGTTTACTGGCAGCGCCTGTCGTCAATGACCAAGATCAGATTTTAGGAATCATTACGGTAGACGACGTTTTAGAATTATTAATGCCAGAGCGCTCGCGTGGAGAAATTCTCTCTAGTCTGGTCGCCCACCGTCATCAGACGAAGGGAGGATATAACGAATGAACGTAAAAGTGCGTTTTGCCCTCTTCTTTGCCGTTATGGGTCCAGGTATCGTCACAGCCTTTGCTGATAATGATGCTGGGGGAATTGCCACTTATGCTGCAGCAGGTGCTAAATACGGCTATTCACTTATCTTTACCATGCTTGTCAGCACAGTGCTTCTGGCCATTGCTCAAGAAATCTCCGCGCGCACAGGAGCCGTATCTGGTCGAGGACTATCTGATTTAATCCGAGAAAATTATGGCGTGAAATGGGCCTTCTTTGCCATGAGTGTCCTGCTGATTGCCAATTTAGGAACCACTGCTTCCGAATTTTCTGGGATTGCTACAAGCTTAGAAATTTTCGGGATAAGTAAGTATCTCTCCGTTCCGGCAATGGCCTTCATTATTTGGTGGCTTGTTATCAAGACCGATTACGGAAAAATGGAGAAAATTCTCCTATTCCTTTGCTTGACATTTTTCAGTTATGTTATCTCGGGAATTATGGTCCATCCGCCTTGGCCTCAGGTCTTGGTCGGATCTGTTACCCCCAATTTCTCAGGAACCCCTGCTTTTTTACTGATGGCCATCGGGGTGATCGGAACGACAATTACTCCTTGGGGACAGTTCTATGTCCAGTCTTCCGTGGTTGATAAAGGAATTACGGCTAAAGATTACCGTTATACTCGTTGGGATGTATTGATTGGAACCTTTTTCACCGGATTCATTGCCTTCTTTATTATTGTCTCCACTGCAGCAACACTCTTTGCCAATAAGATTCCCATTCAAACGGCAAAGGATGTTGCCTTAGCGTTGAAGCCGTTAGCCGGAGAATATGCCACATTCCTGTTTGCCTTCGGTTTACTCGGCGCCTCTATGCTGGCCGCCTTTGTACTTCCCTTGAGTACCGCTTATGCAGTCTGTGAAGCGTTCGGTTTTGAACATGGGATTAGCAAATCCCGTAAAGAAGCACCCGTTTTTTTTGGCCTTTATACTGTCATCATCGTTTTAGGTGCAGCCATCGTCTTGTGGCCTAATTTGTCTTTATATCACGTTATGTTGACCACTCAAGTCGTTAACGGTGTTCTATTGCCTCCCATACTTATCTTCATGGTGCTCATTGCCACTAAGAAAAGCATTATGGGTGACTATGTCAATACGACATTTTTCAACGTCGTTGCTTGGGCGTTCACTTGCGTCTTAGTTTCTCTTACTCTACTTTTGCTTATATCTACCTTGTTCCCTGAGCTTGTAAGTAACATTTTTGGGTTTTTAGGACTATAGATTAACTGATTTACTATACCACCAGATACCTTTAAAGCCGATCTAATTTACGAGCTATGGTTATAATAAATAAAGCTAAAGA
>DATMYU010000661.1:0-4189 GCA_035560775.1 Desulfosporosinus sp. | reverse complement strand
GCATAATAGATTCAGTAAGGTAAGGCGGATAGTAGCTCTGGTTCTATAACGGCTGAAACAAGTAGTATTGCGAATGTTGGCAGTATCTCAAGTTATACTTATGACCAAAACTGAAATACTGTTCACCTAGAGTTGTCTATGGTATAATATGGTACTGATGTGGGTAATAATCTAAGTGAACCATAAGGGAGTGAATCTGATGATATCCCAAAATGATCCTAGTCAGAAGTACACCTATGCCGATTATCTAACCTGGCCTGAAGGAGAAAGATGGGAAATAATCAACGGTGTGTCCTATATGCAATCAGCACCAACTTGGCAACATCAAGCAATTGCCGGTGATATCTTTGCACAATTTTATAATTACCTAAAGGATAAACCATGTCGAGTATTTGCTGCTCCGTTTGACGTTTGTATTTCTAAAGATAACGAAATTGATGAAGAAATTTCTAACATTATTACGCAACCGGATATTGTTGTTGTGTGTGATGAAAGCAAACTAAAGAAAACGGGATACTTTGGAGTGCCTTCGCTTATTGTTGAAATCTCATCCCCCACTACGGCTAGGAGGGATAAACTAATAAAGTTCAATCAATTTGAATTGGCTGGTTTGGAAGAGTATTGGATTGTTGAACCTGAGAATAAGCTTGTCAATGTGTTTATCTTGCAAGAGAATAAAAGATATGGAAGACCAGATATCTATTCCGATGAGGATAAGATAAAGGTGACCACATTCCCAGACTTAATAATTGACCTAAAGTCAGTTTTTGCAAACCTTTAGATCGTTATTGTAGAATCGACACTGTGCAAATTTCTACACGCAAGAATCCCTTCAGCTGTGAGGCTGAAGGGATTCTTTGTGGTGCGCCACGCATGGCGATTAACTTGGTGGTGAAAGTCCACTATGGGGGCTTGTAGTTGCCAACCATTAGCCAAGAGCAAGGGTGTCCATCGCGAGGTGGAATCCGAAGGCAGCTGGAGGCAAAGTTCCGACCCAAGGAACACGAATATCATCAGGCATTGGATATGGGACGAGTTTGCCACACAAAACGAAGTCCAATTAACTACACGGACATACCGATGTAAATGATGTGGGTACATGGAATGAAAGTGAATCGTCTTACCGTGGGAGGTCTCATGGACGTGAAGAGATAACTTTGAATCACGGTTGAAACAAGATTTATCATGAGAAGTCAGCAGATACCATAGTACCCGAGGAAGTCGACGTCATCGGGGAAGGGTTGAACCTTAGGAGGTGGTAGTTAATGAAAGTTACTAAAACAGAAGCAAAGTGTAGCCAACTTCCAGTAGACATTAGTTTTAAGGAAGGCTCACTGCAAACGAATAGTGCGGAACACGAAGGATATGCGGGAGTGCACAGTTCTGAGAGGATAACTGAAAACAACATCACCGACGCAAACATGTCGAAGGAGAGACTACTTGAGAAGATTGTGGATAGAGACAATATGAACAACGCGTACAAGAGAGTTAAATCCAACAAAGGGGCTCACGGAGTCGATGGGATGAAAGTAGATGAACTTCTGCAATACCTCAAAGAAAACGGAGGCCAACTCAGGCAGTCAATCCTGGACGGTAAACACCGTCCTAATCCCGTCAGAAGGGTAGAAATACTCAAGGAAGACGGAAAGAAGATCAGAAAATTAGGAATTCCTACGGTAATTGACCGAGTCGTACAACAGGCAATAGGCCAAGTATTCACACCGATATTCGAAAGGCAGTTCTCAGACAACAGCTATGGGTTTAGACCTGGGCGAAGCGCTCATGATGCCATCAGAAAGTGTCAGAACAACATAGATGAAGGATACGAGTATGTTGTAGACATGGACTTGGAGAAGTATTTCGATACCGTTAATCAAAGCAAGTTGGTAGAAGTACTGTCAAGAACCATCAAAGATGGTCGGGTCATATCGCTCATCCATAAATACCTAAGAGCAGGAGTCGTTGTCAGGCACAGCTTCGAGGAAACAGAAGTCGGCGTACCGCAAGGTGGACCTCTCAGTCCAATACTTAGTAACATCATGTTGAATGAATTGGACTGGGAACTTGAGAGAAGGGGACACAGGTTCGTCCGCTATGCGGACGATCTGATGATCTTCTGCAAAAGCAGAAGAAGCGCACAACGTGTGCTAAACAACATCCTCCCCTTCATAGAAAAGAAGCTATTCCTCAAAGTGAATACGGAGAAAACAGTGGTCGACTACGTAGGAAAGGTGAAATTTCTTGGATTCTCGTTTTACCGATCGAAAGGTAAAACGAGGGTCAGAATACATCCAAAATCGGTTACAAAGATGAAAAGCAAAGTGAAAGACCTTACTTCCAGAAGTAATGGAATGGGCAACGAGCTTAGGGCAACAAAACTAAGACGCTATATCATGGGGTGGGTAAATTACTTCAAGATTGCTGACATTAAGACCTTGCTGTCAGGAACCGATGAATGGATGAGAAGGCGTATTCGCATGATCTACTGGAAACAGTGGAAACGATTGAGAACGAAGCTGAAAATGCTTAAATCACTGGGCATCCGCGAGCAGAAAGCATGGGAATACGCAAACACAAGAAAGAGCTACTGGAGAACATCCGGTAGCCCAATCCTATCCAAATCCCTAACGAACAATGTTATTAGAGGATTTGGTTTCCTATTCTTTTCAGAGTATTATCGACAAGTTACAGCGTGAACTGAGGAACCGCCGTGTACCGAACGGTATGCACGGTGGTGTGGGAGGTCGGCCACTCAATTAATGTGTGGCCTCCTACCCGATTTCGGTTATAGGTCAGTATTGGGTCCCACACTGCAGGAGTATGCGTTACGTGACGCAGTGTGGCGAAAAGCTCGTCCGCTTTTCGTGTTCGATCCACACTGCTGGAGTATGCGTTATAAGTCGCAGTGTGGCGAAAGGCTCATCCGCCTTCTTGGTGGCAAACAAAACGTCCCCTTGGCTCCAAAACGTCCCCTTGGCTCCAAACGTCCCCTTGGCTCTTGGCTCACCCTTGGCTCGAAAATCTTGGCGCCATTATTGATAGAGCGTCCATTATCGGACTTGTATATGATGATGTTCAACATGCTATTATGCGGGAATGCTACTGATATAATAAGTTGGAAGCAAACTAGAAGTGTGCGAGAGATTTAAGAAGAACTTTATTTGAGGTATTGAAGGGATATATGTATGAATAAGGAAAAGAAAGCGATGATTGTAACTATAACTCTTAATCCGGCGCTTGATCAAACCCTTAATTTTACCAAATTTCATGTTGGGAAAGTTAATAGGGTTGCTAAACAGCGCTTAGACCCTGCAGGAAAAGGCATAAATGTTGCCAAAGTTCTTAATAGTTTAGGGCTAGATGTGGCTGTGAGTGGTTTTTTAGGACGAGATAATGCCAATATCTTCGAACAGTATTTTCAAGCACAAGGAATATTTAGTCGTTTTATAACAGTTGACGGGGCTACGAGAGTAAACACTAAAATCATCGATGAGACCACCGGTCAGGTAAGCGAGATCAATTTTCCTGGTATTCATTATGGCGCTTCGAATTTACAGCAACTTGAGAATGTCATTAAGCAGTTGACCCTAGAATCCGAGTATTTTGTGCTATCGGGGAGCTTGCCAGAGCAAGCACCTTTAGATATATATCATAAGTTTACTGAAATCCTGAAGAGTTATGATTGCAAGGTCTTTCTGGATACCAGTGGAGGAGCCCTAATAGAGGGCATCAAAGCAAAGCCCTATGCTATCAAACCTAATTTAGATGAATTAAAGCAGTTAATGGGTCATTCCGTCAAGCAAGAGCTGGATGTCTTAAAAGCGGTGGATAGGTTAATTTCTGGTGGGATTGCTAAAGTCGTTATTTCACTGGGAGGAAAAGGTGCGTTGGTCGCAGACCGAACGCAACGCCTGCTAGTGCGTCCACTTGAGGTCAAGATTGGTAGTACTGTTGGGGCCGGGGATGCTCTGGTAGCAGGGCTAGTATATGGAGAAGTTCAGGGTATGTCGCTGGAAGAACAGGCTTGTTGGGCAACAGCGGTTGCAGTTGCCTCGATTGCCCAACCAGGAACCCAAGCGGGATCAGTTAATGACGTGGAGAAACTTTTACCAAACGTAATAATAGATCACCTGGAGGAAGGCATCTTTCTTTTGGTTTGACAATCAATTAAAGTGAAATACTATCATAA
>DATMYU010000660.1:0-3179 GCA_035560775.1 Desulfosporosinus sp. | reverse complement strand
ATCTGCAACTGGGTCTTTCTTATTAAGAAATTTTTATGCCCCAAGTAATTCCCGTACAAGAAGATTGACAGTCTTACCATCTGCACGGCCTTTAGTCTTAGGGGATAATGCACCCATGACTTTTCCTAAATCTTTAGGGCCCTGAGCACCTACTGCGGTCACAGTTTCTTGAATGAGCTGACGAATTTCCCCTTCGGAAAGCTGCTGAGGAAGGTACTCCATTAAAACAGATATTTCCTTTTCCAGAGCCTGAACCGTTTCGGGGCGATCCGCTTTTTTGAACTCTTCAAGTTCATCTCGGCGTTGTTTTAATTCGCGTGCTAATACTTCGATGACTTGAGCATCGGTAAATTCAATTTTCCCATCGATTTCAGCATTTCTTATACCAGCCCTGACCATTCGGATGACGGAAAGTCTAACCTTCCCCTCCTCTTTGGCCTTCATGGCAACCTTCATATCCTCAACGAGGCGATCTTTCAGGGTCATTCGAGACACTCCTTACTTGAACTTGCGTTTACGTGCAGCTTCAGACTTTTTCTTTTTCTTCACGCTTGGTTTCTCATATGCCTCGTGCTTACGAGCCTCTGCACTAACCCCTGCCTTTTGACAAGTACGCTTGAACCGGCGGAGTGCGGCATCCAGGGATTCGTTTTTGCCAACTCGGATTTCACTCATTATCTTATCCCTCCCTCCACTGGATCATCACAAATATACCTTTACTATTATACTGGATGAATTTAGTCACGTCAAGTTCATTCAATCCGTCTTGTTGTTTGAATATCCACGAAATCATCCAATTTTTGAACCGAGCGCCTGGCCTCCGAGCAGATGGAAATGGAGATGCCCAACAATTTGACCGCCATCGGTTCCAGTATTCGTGATCACTCTATAACCAGACTCTGCTATTCCGAACTCATTTACCAACCGACGAATTACGCTGAAAATATGGCAAACTAAGGGTTCATATTCAGGTGTAATGTCATTAAGATTACGCAAATGCTCCTTTGGAATAACGAGCAAGTGCACTGGGGCCAAAGGTTGATTATCTTTAAAAGCAATCACCTTATCGTCCTCATAGACAATTTCGCTCGGAATTTTACCTAAGACAATTTGACAAAAGATACAATCCGGCATTTGCATTTTTATTTCCTCCCTCAGCTTATTACGCGAAACATAGATTTGTTGATTTGTTCTACCAGCCCGACCGTTCCCAACCTCACACCATCCCCTCTTCCAAAACAACTGTTTCAAACTGCCTGGAAGTCCAGCGCAGCCCATCCTCACGGGCAGGTAGTTGAACCTGAATATAATGCAACGTATGTCCTGTAGCACACCCTTGCGAATCAACCCTTTCAATAAGTACTTCCACGGGTTTCCCGATAAAACGACGAACAAATGCTTTCCGACTCTCCTGGGCAACCGCCAATAGATCCTTCACTCTTTGTTCCTTTAGTTTCTTTAAAATTTGGTCAGGATAGTCTGCAGCAGGGGTTCCATTCCGCCTTGAATAGGGAAATACATTAATTCCGGAAAAGTCGCAGGATTTCACAAACGCTAAAGTTAACGTGTGGTCAGCTTCTGTTTCTCCCGGAAAACCAACAATGACATCGGTTGTGACAGCTAGATCAGGAATCCGCTCACGAAGCTTTTTCAACAGGTTCCAGTATTCATTCAAAGCATACGGACGATTCATTCGAGCTAATACCTTGTCACTACCACTCTGTAAAGGCATATGCAAATGAGGACAGACCTTATCAGAGGAGACAATGCTCTCGATCAGATCATCCGTATATTCCATAGGTTCGATCGAACTCAAACGTAAACGACGAAGCTCGGGAATTTTGACCAACTCGGCAACCAAACGTGCTAAATTCCATCCGTCCCCTAAATCCTGCCCATAAAACCCAGTATGAATCCCCGTCAGGACGATTTCCGGATGCCCCGCTTCAACTAATCTACGAGCCTCAGCGATAGAATTTTCCGGGAGACGACTCCGCAACGGGCCACGAGCATAAGGAATAATACAGTAAGTGCAGAACTGATTGCATCCTTCCTGAACCTTAAGCAGAGCTCTTGCCCGGTGCTCCTCGCGGAGTTGTGGAAGCTCTTCAAACTCCTCCGCGTCCCAAATCCCACGTACCGCGTTCAGAGGTTTTCGCTCAAGCTTCACCCGCTCAATCCACTCTAATATTTTTGTTCGATCCTGCGTTCCAAGAACTAGATCAACCCCTTCAATACTGAGGACATCTCCCGGCGCCGTTTGTGCGTAACAACCCATCACCACGACAATACTCCCTGTGTGCGCCTTAATCATACGGCGAATAATTTGGCGCGATTTACTGTCACCAGTATTCGTCACAGTACAAGTATTAACAACCACAACATCCGCTTCTTCGGAGGAGCGCACCACCTGATAGTTCGCCTCACGAAAAAGTTGGGCCATCGCTTCGCTTTCAGTTTGGTTTACTTTACAGCCAAGTGTGACGAAACAAACTCGTGGTTCGTGATTAGTAGTTCGTAGTTCGAATACCGAATTTTGAATATCGCATATGGGCGTTATAACCTGGTCAACTTCTAAAGGCATAAATACTCCACCTTTTGTTCAGAACAACTAGCGCGGGGTCAATCCTTAAATAGGGTCTCGATTTTCAGCATAACCTCCTGCACTATTTCCACTGGTATTTTACACACAAATTGTGCTGAGCGACTTACCCAATCGAGATTTTTGATTTGATCTGCCAGAATAACGCCCTCTAGTGGAACATCCGCTAATTTCACTTCGAACGGATAACCCTTAACTTTACTTGTTATCAGACAGAATAAAGCCAATCCTGTTTTTTGATTATATTCCTTTGGAGATAATACCAAAGCGGGTCGTTTTCCAGCTTGCTCATGCCCAGCCTGCGGATTGAATTGAAGCCAAGTAATATCTCCTCTGTCTGGAATATAATTACTCACCACTCCTCATTCCCGATCCGTTCTCCTGTGTCAATCTCTCTATGAAGATTTTCCGGAGTTACCTGATCTAAAAGCTCTTTTAACGAATAAATTCTGGGTTTTACTACAATTAATCCATCTACAATTTTTATATCGACTGGAGTTCCATTTTTAAGACCAATTTCCTTTGCCACGTATTGGGGAATATGAAGACCTAAACCATTTCCCCATTTCGCTATTAT
>DATMYU010000659.1:0-5106 GCA_035560775.1 Desulfosporosinus sp. | reverse complement strand
CAATTACCTAAGAAAAACTGCGGAGAGTGTGGTGTCCCCACGTGTCTAGCCTTTGCCATGGCCCTGTCCTCAGGTAAAGCTGCCTTAGACACTTGCCCTTATGTCACGGATGAGGCTAGGGAAAATCTGGAGTCCGCATCTGCTCCTCCAATTAAGGCTATTACGTTTGGTAATGGTACTGTTATGGGGGATGAAACAGTAATGTTCCGTCATGATAAGACTTTCTATCACGAAACAACCTTGATCGTTCAAGTGTCTGATTCACTAAGTGATGACGAAGTTAGCGCAAAACTCGCTGAGATTAATGGCTTAGAATTTGATCGCGTTGGTCTTCAATACTCCCTCGAAGGTGTTGCTATAGTAAATGAATCTGGAGATGCTGCGCGTTTTGCAAAAGTTGCAGCCGCTGTTGCCGCTGGCACTGAGAAATCACTACTCTTGATTAGTGATGATCCTGCAGCCTTAAAGGCAGCCTTGGTACCTTTGGCAGCTCGCAAACCTCTGATTGGAGAGGCAAATGCCGATAACTATGAAGCTGTAGTTAATCTTGCTAAGGAAAATTCAGTTCCTGTAATTCTTAAAGCAGAGGGTCTTGATGCACTGAGCGAGCTTGTTGAAAAAGCCGTTGCTCTAGGTTACAAAGAATTTGTTTTGGATCCTGGTTCGAAAACGACAGTCCAAAAGTTAGCTGATTTGACCCAATTGCGTCGTTTAGCTATCAAGAAGAAATTCCGCACGTTCGGTTATCCTGTCATTGTCTTTACCAACAATACAGAACCGCTCGATGAAGTTATGGAAGCTTCTGTATATGTTGCTAAATATGCTAGTGCTGTAGTCTTAAAAACCAGTTCCAAAGCTCACTTCTTGCCTCTGATGACACTCAAACAAAACCTTTATACTGATCCTCAAAAACCGATTCAAGTTGAAGAAAAATTGTATGCTATTGGAGAAGTAAACGAGAATTCACCAATATATCTCACCACAAATTTCTCCTTAACCTACTATAGTGTCGAGGGTGAAGTAGAATCTACCAAAATTCCTAGTTACATTATTCCGGTCAATACTGAAGGAACCTCGGTACTCACCGCATACGCAGCTGGTAAATATGAGCCAGAGTTAATGTGGGAGACAATGCAAAAACTTGGCGTTCCTGACCTTCTTAAACATAAAAATGTTATTATTCCGGGTTATGTAGCAGTCGTAACTGCCAAACTCAAAGAAATCTCGGGCTGGAATGTAATTGTTGGTCCTCGGGAATCCAGTGGAATTGTAGCATTCTCAAAAACTTTCAAATAATACCAGTTGGATTAAACTGCCGACCGAAAGATAAAGAGAGCAATGCAAAGAGGTTTCCTGCATATGGCTCGTGAAGAGGGATTTCTAAGGTAGAGTAAGGAAGTGACAACGATGTCCCCATTTCAAATTAAATTCATGCCAGAGAGCCGCATCATTGAGGTAGATCCTGGTACATCACTGCTCAATGCAGCTGCTAAGGCCGATATATTTATCAAATCAGGATGCGGTAGTAAGGGATCCTGCGGTGCTTGTAAAGTTGTCGTTTTAAGTGGAGAACCTCTAGTGAACGGAACCGGAAACCTGACACCTGAACAAATCTCAGAAGGGGTTCGGCTAGCCTGTCAAACCATAATTCAAGGGGATATGACGGTTGAGGTACCTCTGGAATCTCGGTTAAAGGAACATCAGGTGTTGATGGGGGATGTCCAAAAGGGGCTCTTACAGGAAAGCGACCATGATTTACTCGAGAAATTCGGGCATCAGCCTCTCGCAACAAAGCTGAGGATTTCACTTTCGGCTCCGACTTTGACAGAAAACACGAGTGATTGGGCTCGATTGAGCATGGAAATTCGCCGTGTCCTTAAAAGCGGAGAAAAGCCCATTGATATTCCCTTGTCCGTCCTGAGAGATCTCCCTGAAGCACTCCGTCAAGCAAACTGGGATGTATCCGTCACCTTAACAGATATCGAATCAGGAATAACAGTCACTCACGTAGAACCCGGAAATGATAACCCGCCGTATGGCCTCGCAATTGATATTGGTACAACAACGGTTGTTGTTTATCTGATTAATCTTTCGAATGGAGAGATTATAGATCAGCAAGGATCTTATAATAAGCAAGCGAAATTTGGTGACGACGTAATCACTCGTATCGTATATGCTGTAGAAAATCAGGGACAGTTAGAAGAGATGCGGATTGCTATTGTTGAAACCATTAACGAACTTATTGACAAGATAATTGTACGTCAATCTTTGGCTAATACTGATTTCTCATCTGCAGTGGCTGCCGGCAATACCACAATGACACAATTATTTCTGGGCGTAGATCCGAGATATATTCGACTAGAACCTTATATTCCCACCATGACAAACGTTCCTTCAATCCCTGCGCGGGATGTTGGAATTAATATTTTACCAGAGGCTTTGGTACATTGTTATCCCTCGGTAGCTAGTTATGTCGGCGGGGACATAATATCTGGAACATTAGTCACGGATCTAGCTAATGGAGAAGACATTATTCTCTTTATTGATATCGGAACAAACGGAGAGATAGTGCTAGGAAACCAGGATTGGCTTGTTTCCTGTGCTTGTTCTGCTGGACCCAGCTTTGAAGGCGGCGGAATTACATCTGGTATGCGGGCAATGCCAGGGGCGATTGAACGAGTTGTAATTGATCCGGAAACCTTAGATGTATCTCTCAAAGTAATTAGCAAAGTCCTTCCTGTAGGAATATGCGGATCAGGACTAGTGGATTGCTTGGCCAAACTTCTAGAAGCTGGCATTATCGATCGGGTTGGGAATTTCCAAATGGGACATCCCTCAAAATCGGCTCGCCTGCGAGCAACTTCAGATGATAAGGAATTCGTTCTTGCTTGGGCTGATCAATCTGGCGGGGGTAAAGACGTTGTCATCACAGAAAATGATGTTAAAAATACTATCCGTGCCAAAGGAGCCATTTATGCAGGTATCCGTACGTTACTGAGTATGGTTGCTGTAGAGATGGAAATGATTAGCCGGATCATCATTGCTGGTGGTTTTGGTAATTACCTTAATGTTAAGGATTCAGTTCAAATCGGATTGCTTCCAGATCTTGAAGAGGAACGGTATGAATTTATCGGGAATGCTTCTATTAAAGGAGCGCGCCTTGCTTTACTTTCGCAGAACGCATGGCGTGAAGCGAAAGAATTGGGACAAAAAATGACTTATGTAGAGCTTTCGGTTGGACCGACATTTATGGATGAATATGTCTCCGCTCTGTTTTTGCCCCATACGGACTTTTCTCTATTCCCATCTTGCACTTAAAAGTTACACTGGAGGTCATAGTATGGCAAAATATATTGCAGTTGCTGGTAAAGGTGGAGTAGGGAAAACCACATTCACTGCTTTATTACTAAGGCAAATGATTCAACAAAAGAGAGGGATTTCGATTCTAGCTGTCGATGCCGACCCAAATGCAAATCTCGGAGAAGCTCTGGGGTTAACTGTCACAGCAACTATTTCAGCGTTGCTTGAACAAACCAAAGATCCAAAAGCAATCCCCAATGGAATGCCAAAGAATATCTTTATTGAATATAAACTTCAGCAGTCACTTGTAGAGTCTCAAGATATCGATCTTCTTGTCATGGGCGGGCCACAAGGTGCAGGATGTTACTGTTATCCCAATGATATTCTACGCAAATATATAGAAGAGATTGGTGAAAACTATGACTTTGTGGTTGTGGATTCTGAAGCTGGTCTGGAACATATCAGCAGACGTACCATTCCCCGTATTGATGAGATGTTCGTTATCAGTGATTCCTCAGCACGGGGCATTCGTTCAGCAGGGCGGGTACACGAACTTATTCGTGGGCTCAAATCTGCAGTAAGTACTCTTCACTTGATTGTCACAAAAACCAGTGAGGGCACTTTGGAATCTTTGAACGAAGAGATCAAACTTACAGGATTGACTGTAATTGGAGATATTCCGTTAGATCCTTTGGTTGTGGAATATGACTTAGCAGGTAAAGCGTTATTCGACTTGCCTGATGATGCCGTCTCGGTCAAAGCCGTTGAGAAAATTTTGGGCCGTGCCGGAATCTTTAACTAGAAAGGAGAGAAGTTCATGTCAGTAGCAATCGTAAAAGAAAGATATTCAGGGAAAATCGGAGAGGTAGTACTCGGCGCAACTTCTGAACAAGGAGGAACGAGAACCTCTACAGTAACTATTGGTGGGGATAGCGCCTTACCTTTTCTCCACTTTGAAGGAAAATGCAACCGTCCTGTGATCGCGATGGAAGTCAATGACATTGAGCCAGCATGGAATGAAACTCTTAAAAAGCAATATGGAGATGTCTTCAAAAGCCCAGGAGCTTGGGCTAAACAATGCGTCGATGAATTTGGTGCGGATCTTATCTATCTGAAACTGATCGGAGCAGAACCTGATGGTGAAAATCGCTCCCCTGAAGATTGTGTCCGTGTTGTTAAAGAAGTTTTAGCTGCTGTTGGAGTTCCGCTCATCATAGTGGGCTGTGGCGACTCAGGAAAAGATAATGAAGTTATTGCAGCCGTTGCAGAAGCAGCAGCTGGTGAAAACCTTTTGATCGGTGTTGCTGAACAAGACACTTATAAATCTTATGCTGCTGCCGCAATGGTTCATAAACACACATTGATCGCACAGTCGCCCCTCGACATTAACATCTGTAAACAACTTAATATCTTAATCAATGAAATGGGTCTGCCGTTAAACAAAATTGTTATTGACCCTCTAATTGCAGGACTTGGATTTGGTATTGAGTATGCCTATTCTATTATGGAAAGAGCACGCTTGGGAGCCTTAGGAAATGACAAAATGCTTTCCATGCCAATGTTTTGTTCCGTTGGTTATGAGGCCAATCGGACTAAAGAGTCCAACTCGACTGCCGAAGATAATCCTCAATGGGGAGACCTTGATGACCGTGCAGTACTTTGGGAATCATTAACTGCTTCTGGTTTGATGCAAGTCGGTGCTAGTATTATTATGATGCGCAACCCTAAAGCAGTAGCAGTAGTGAAAAAGAACATCGCCCAATTAATGGGTGAATAAGCTAAGCTTCTACTCATACTGTTAAATAT
>DATMYU010000658.1:0-2021 GCA_035560775.1 Desulfosporosinus sp. | reverse complement strand
TGATTTTTATATTATTTAAAAGAAGAAACTAGGATTCAAAAAGATAGAAGAAGAGAAAAGGAGATACGATGACAAAGGGAAATGCAATAATAGAAACGGGATGGAACTTAGATAGCAGTTATGCCCGTCTGCCGAAATCATTTTTTACTAGTCTCAACCCAATCGCTGTACGCTCGCCGAAGTTGATCATTCTCAATGATCCGTTGGCAATATCCCTGGGGTTGAACGTCCAGATGCTACAAAGCAAAGATGGTATAGCGGTGCTTGCTGGCAACTGGATTCCTGAAGGCGCTTTGCCTCTTGCACAAGCATATGCGGGGCATCAGTTCGGTCATTTTGCTATGTTAGGAGACGGCCGAGCTGTGTTGCTTGGCGAGCAGATCACTCCCCTAGGTGAGCGGGTTGATATTCAGCTCAAAGGTTCAGGTCAAACGCCATACTCCCGCGGGGGCGATGGTCGAGCGGCACTTGGACCGATGCTACGCGAATATATCATCAGCGAAGCAATGCATGCGCTTGGTATTGCTACCACCCGCAGCCTAGCGGTGGTGACAACCGGTGAATCAGTCATTCGTGAAACCGACCAGCCTGGTGCAATTCTGACCCGAGTGGCTGCCAGTCATCTGCGCGTCGGCACCTTTCAATTTGTTTCAGAATGGGGCACTGCCCCGGATCTCCGGGTCTTGGCTGATTATACATTGCAACGACATTTTTCGGACGTTGACGCTGCCCCGAACCGCTATCTTTTGCTGCTTCAGGAAGTGATCAAGCGTCAGGCAGTGCTGATTGCCAAATGGCAACTGGTTGGCTTTATTCACGGGGTGATGAACACCGACAACATGGCTCTTAGTGGAGAAACCATTGATTATGGTCCTTGTGCCTTCATGGATACCTATGACCCGGCAACGGTATTCAGTTCCATTGACGTTCAAGGACGCTATGCCTATGGCAATCAGCCGCATATTGCCGGGTGGAATCTCGCGCGATTTGCTGAAACCCTACTGCCGTTGCTGCATGTTAATCAGGCGCAGGCTGTCAAACTGGCCCAGGATGCGATTTCAGATTTTGCTGAGTTGTATCACGATAATTGGCTCGCAGGAATGAGAGCAAAACTGGGAATATTTAACGAAGAGATACAGGATGAAGCCCTTATTGAAGGCTTGCTCAGTATGATGCAGAAGTATCGTGCGGACTATACTAATACCTTTCGTGCATTAACGTTTGATAGGTTGGAGGATACAGTCCTGTTTGGAAGCACAGAATTTGCTCAGTGGCATGAGCTGTGGCAGGCGAGATTAGGCAGGCAACAGGAACCGAAAGCCTCCTCGCATCAGTTGATGCAAGACTGCAATCCTGCGCTAATTCCTCGCAACCATCGGGTAGAAGCCGCACTAGAAGCCGCAGTGAAACACGGAGACTATCATGTGATGGAGCAGCTTCTTGATGTTCTTTCAAGTCCCTACGCGCACTCCCCCGAACAGGCTGATTACTCCACACTGCCTACGCTATCAACCCGACCTTACCGAACCTTTTGCGGTACCTAATATAAAGCATTCGAACAGAGACTTAATCTAAAACCACCAAAATTAGGTGGTTTTTTCATTTGGGGCAGTCAAGGAAACACGCTGTTTAGTTTTGATACCTGTACAGAAAGTATAAGTTTTGGGCGGCATAATTCGGGTGGAATAAGCGCAACTAGGCGGCCGCCGGCGGTTCCTTCTCGCCATCTTTGGCTACAGGGACACTTGACCATCCTTGGTCTGCGCCTGCGGCTGACAGAATGACTAATACGTGCGAAGACAGTGTCTTCGGGCGCCAAGTTTTCTTTAAATAGAGATACGGTTTCGGGAGGATATAAAGGAAAGATGTGGAAGTGTAAAGGTGATTTATCATGGGCCATTTGCAGTAACTTCTTCTGTCGTTTTATTTATTAGTAGCTTTTTTCAAATACCAGTTTCTTAATATTAAACCTTTGGCCAGAGAAAAGGTTTTTCAGTCCTCAAAAGATGGTATTATTATAC
>DATMYU010000657.1:0-6255 GCA_035560775.1 Desulfosporosinus sp. | reverse complement strand
TTGATAGACTGCTGGTGCTTTTGTCATAACCTTATTATCGGACTCAAATAGAAAACTGAGGCTATTGGGGGATAAACCCCAATAGCCTCAGTTTTTGGATTAAACGAAACCATGAATAATAGAATGTCTCATAATACTGTTGCTGTATCCCACATCTGGTGATAGAGCCGCTTTTGTTGGAGGAGGTCTTCATGCTTTCCCCGTTCAACGATCTGGCCTTGGTCGAATACCAGAATCTCATCCATATTCTCTAAGCCAATCAGGCGGTGCGTTATGACTAAGGTGGTACGCCCTTCCATCAGTTGATAGACTTCATCCATGACCTCCCGTTCGGTCAAAGGATCAAGCCCTGCCATAGCTTCATCCAGTATTAATAGCGGGGCGTTTTTTAAAAGGACTCTGGCAATTGCCAAACGCTGCCTCTGTCCCCCCGACAACTGAAATCCCCCTTCCCCGACGTAGCTGTCATACCCTTGGGGCAAGGATAGGATAAAATCATGGAGCTTAGCCTGTTGTGAAGCATGAATTAATTCTTCCTCCGTCCCCTCTGGTTTCGCCAAAAGGAGATTTTCCCGAATGGTTGCATTAAACAGATGCGTTCGCTGAGTCACAACTCCAATAAAGCTCCGCGCATCCTCCTGGGTATACTCGCGCAATGAATGCCCACCCAAGTCAATCCGTCCCTCGTCGTATTCCCAAAAACGAAGAAGAAGATTCACCACGCTGGTTTTACCCGCTCCACTTGGGCCGACGATTGCCACCTTGCCCTGCTTAGGAATTTGAAACGACAGATGATTTAAAGCCCAAGGTTCGTCTTGTTCGTACCTAAAACACACCTCTTGAAAGACAAGCTCCAGTCCCTCTGGTTCGGGAGACAGTATCCCACTGTCTTTTACAGCGGGTTCAGCCTCGATCAACTCCAGCAAACGATCCGTTGCAGCAAGGTTTTGTTCCAAATGATGAGGTACAAGGGCTAAGGGAAACAGCGCTTCAAAGCTACTGAACGTCCCCAGAGCTAACATCCCTAAGTTTACTCCGCTCAATTTTCCTTTTTCCACAAGTAGTATTCCCAGAACGAGAACAAACCACAAGCCAAGATTGGCAATCATCCCCATCAGAGCAGAAGAGAGCCCAGAAAGCTGAGCGATTCGACGTTGTTGACCCTGTAATTCGTTGTCTGTTCGTTGAATTTTGTCTAAGTATGCTTGGACTTGACCATAGGCCACTAGTTCCGTAATTCCCAAGAGGGTATCGGCGACCTGTGTATTCAACTCAGCTTTTAAGGCGACCATCCGGCGCCCAACCCCTCGACTCAAACCTTTTATTCCCCATGGTATCCCAAGCCCGCCTACCAGAAAACAGGTGGCAAGAATAGCTGGAAAACGCATATCATAACGGGCTAAAAAGAGTCCGTACCCTAAGAGGACCAATATAGCAACGAACGGCGGCGCCAAAACTCGCAAAAAAAGATTCTGCTGAATTTCTACATCTGCCACAATTCGACTCAGAAGATCCCCACTTCGGAAGTTTAACAACCGAGCCGGGGCTAGGGGTTCTAACCTTTCATAAAACTTCACCCGGATTTGACTTAAGATTCGAAACGTGACGTCATGGGATACATAACGCTCTACGTAACGAAAGACTGCACGGGAGAGTCCGAAAAAGCGAACTCCGACGATGGCTATCATTAAATCGAGTATAGGCGGATGAAGGGCAGCGCGCGCCAAAAGATAGGCCGACGTTGCCATTAAGCCAATGTGACTCGTAATCGTAAGCGCGCTTATTGTCAAAGCCAATACAATGTGCCGCCAATAAGGCAACAGCAAGCGGATTAACCAGGTCATGCTCTTCATAAAGAGTCACCTCGATATTCTGTCACCAATTGGTAATAAAGCCCCTGCTCGCTCATCAATTCCTCATGTCTACCCTGTTCGACGATTTGCCCCTGCTCTAACACCAGGATGCGATCTGCTTGACGAACCGTACTCAGGCGATGAGCAATGGTTAAGGTAGTCTTCCCCTTCATAAGTCGTTTCAAGGCCAGCTGAATTATGTGCTCACTCTCCAGGTCCAAGCCAGATGTCGCTTCATCCATGATAAGCAAGGGGGCATCTTTCAAGAAGGCCCTAGCAATCGCAATCCTTTGGGCCTGTCCACCACTTAAGCGTGTGCCGCCTTCTCCAAGGATCGTATCATACCCGTCTGGTAAGTTTATAATAAATTCATGAGCGAAGGCCTCATGGGCTGCACTCTTGACTTCTTCGATCGTAGCAGAAGGACGACCGAATTGAATATTTTCCGCAATGCTCCCTGCAAAAAGATACGGGCTCTGAGGTACATAGGCAATCTGTTTCCGCCAATTCTCTTGCGAAATTGTCTTCAATAAGCTTTGGTTGATGAAAATCTCCCCTGCAGAAGGCTCTATAAAACGCAGCAGGAGCTCAGCAATTGACGTTTTACCCGCTCCACTAGGGCCGGCAAGAGCAATCTTCTCACCATATTTTATGGATAGGTTGATTCCGTTTAAAGCCTGCGTCTCTCCCTCTTGATAAGTTAAGCTGACATTCTCAAAGGAAATACAATAATTAGTGGATAACACCTGATCGTCTTCCCCATCACTCATCAAAGGATGATCCAAGATCTCAAAGATCCGCTCCGCCGCATTCACGCCTGACATCCCCGCATGGAAATTCAGACCAAGGGTTCTTAAAGGAGTGTAAAATTCAGGAGCAAGGAGCAAAAGAAATAACCCTGCAGAGAAAGAGAGAGTTCCATAAACTAACCTTAACCCAATGGTTACGGCTACTAAGGCTGTACTTATGGTGGCTAAAAGTTCTAACACCAAAGCCGATAGAAAAGCAATCCTTAACACACTTAGTGTGGCTTTTCGAAACGAATCACTGACTCTCGCGATCACCCGTGTTTGGTCTTTGGCCCGACCAAATACTTTGAGCGTCGTCATCCCCTGCAATACATCTAAGAAATGGGCGCTCATCCAACTCAGACTTTGAAACTGATGAAGAGATTTTTTCTCAGCCAGTTTTCCAATCAGAATCATGAAGACAGGAATGAGTGGCCCCGTCAGGAACAGAATGATCCCAGATTTCCAATCTAGGGGAAAAACAAATCCTAAAATAAGCAGCGGTATTCCTACGGCGAGCAACAATTGAGGCAGGTATTTTGAAAAGTATTCCTCTAGAGATTCAATCCCATCCACCACCGTTGTAATTAACTCTCCAGTCCTTTCCCCACGCGCATACACGGGTCCTAAGGATACAATATGGCTCATTAAACGCTTGCGCAGACTCGACTTTATGCACGAGGCTGCTTCATGTGCACTTATTTCACTGACCCATTGCAACATAGCCCTCAGCACAATGATCCCAAGAATTAAACATAAAGAATTCCAGACCGCCTCAAAGGAAGCCTTTTCTAGAAAGACCCCAGCAACGACACGGGAGAAAAACCAAGCTTGGGCGACAGCCAGTAAAGCGATCCCAATGCCCATCCCAATCGTGAGCAACAGATACCCCCAGACAGTTCTCCCCTCTTGAACTAACCGCTTATCAAACAAATATGTCATCTCCTAGGTCATCATTAGCCTTGTTACATAGTATCTTAAACGCTTTTAGGATGCAAAAATGAAGGGGCAAGACGTTTCTTACTCCTTCATTTTTCGATTAACTTTCTTGGTGTAGAGGTCGTACTAATTCCCCGTCGACCCAAGCCAGAGGATAACGAACACAATCGCCGTAGGATGCTAAGAAACTTCCTCCCTAATAGTGAAGGTCTTTTTCTGTAACGCGTTTGCGAAAGACCCAATAGGTCCATCCCTGATACAAAAGAATAATTGGAACCATCGTCAAAGCAATGATTGTCATAATCTTCAGCGTGTATGGGCTAGATGAGGCATTATAAATGGTTAGACTCCACTGTGGATTCAAGCTGGAAACCATGACGCGTGGGAAGAGTCCCCAGAACAAAGCTACTGTGAACAAAAGAATGGTGACACCGTTGGCCACAAAGGCCCAGCCTCGTTTACGGGAACATATCAAGACATAGGCTATGACAAGGGCTACTCCGGCAGCAAGCAGTGTAATACCTGCTCCAAGATTAGCAAACAAATCTGTTTGGAAATAGGTTAATCCTGCAAACAGGAGAACCACTAGAATCGCTACCAAACCAATCTTCTTGGCAGTCTGCGCCGCCCGCTCAGCCATCTCCCCTGTCGTCTTTAAGTTGAGATACAAGGCTCCATGAAGCATGAAAACCAGCAACGTGGTTAGACCGCCCACAATAGCATAAGGATTAAGTAGGGTAAAGAATGTCCCCACGTATTGCATTTTGGCATCAATCGGTACACCCTTAACAATATTCGTCATAGCGACACCCCAAAGGAGAGCGGACAGGAAACTACCCGTAAAGATCATCCAATCCCAGGTAGTCCGCCAACGGGGACTGCTGTCACTGCTACGGAATTCGAAGGCCACGCCGCGAATAATTATAGCAGCTAAGATTAGAAACAACGCGAGATAGAAGCCACTAAACAACGTCGCGTACCAATTAGGAAAAGCCGCAAACATCGCCCCACCGGCCGTAATCAACCAAACCTCATTCCCGTCCCAGACTGGTCCGATGGTGTTGATGATCACTCGACGTTCTGAATCGTTTTTCCCTAAGAAAGGTAGTAGAATTCCTACTCCAAAATCAAAGCCTTCCAGAAAAAAGAATCCGACAAACAAGACGGTGATGAGTATGAACCAGAGGATATTTAAGTCCATAACGACGCCCCCTTTATTCCACTTTTCAGCGATTCATCCGTGCTAACCTCTTCTGGACCTTTCTTAATAAACTTAAGCAAGAGGTATACGTCCGCTACCGCCAAGACTCCATAAATCAGAGTAAAGCCGACAAAGGTGATCAGTATGGATAGTGCCGAAACTGAAGTGGATAGACCTGCATCAACCTTTTGCAAGCCATAAACGATCCAAGGCATACGCCCGACTTCGGCCATATACCAACCTACAGTATTCGCGATATAGGGTACCGGAATCGTAAATAGAGCAAGTTTTAAAAACCATCTTTTTTGGTCTAAACGATTCGTCTTATAGAAATAAAGTCCGAGGAGCGGGATCAATATTAACCACATTCCAGCTGTCAACATAATCCGGAAACTCCAGAACAATGAAGTTACCTGTGGAACATAGTTGCCTGGTCCATATTGCTGGACTGCAGCAGCCTGAAGCTCATGAATTCCCTTAACTTCCCCCGTGAAACTATTGTAGGAAAGGAAGCTTAACAGGCCAGGAATTTTAACTTCAAAGTTATTTTTCTGTTCTGATTCATCGATAGAGGCAAATAACGATAAACCAGCGGGATTCTCCGTGTCCCAATGAGCCTCAGCGGCCGCCATTTTCATGGGTTGTGCCTCTACAAGATGCATTGCTTGTAAATGACCTACTCCGGCTACTCCCAAGGCACTGATTAACCCAAAAATAACTGCCATGTGAAACGAACGACGAAAAACCTCCAGATGGTTCTTCTTCAGTAGATGGTAAGCGCTAATACCCATGACGAAGAACGCCGCAGTTACAAATCCACTGAGCACGGTATGTGGGAACTGATAGAACACATGGGGATTAGTAATCAAAGCAAAGAAATCAGTCATCTCCGCCCGGCCATTTCGCAAAATATACCCGACTGGTTCTTGCATAAAGGAGTTGGCAATCAAAATCCAAAGCGCGGAAACATTGGTGGCAATAGCCACAAGCCAAATACTGAGTGCATGTACTTTTTTGGGCAATTTATCCCGCCCAAAGATCCATACACCTATGAACGTTGATTCAAGAAAGAAGGCAACTAAGGCCTCAATGGCCAGAGGTGCTCCGAAAATATCTCCGACAAACCTTGAGTACTCAGACCAGTTCATTCCAAATTGAAACTCTTGAACCAACCCGGTCACAATACCCATGGCAAAGTTAATTAGGAATAATTTTCCCCAAAACTTAGTCATTTTTTTGTACGTTTCGTTTCCAGTCTTCACATACCAAGTCTCCATCATCGCGACTAAGACTGATAATCCCAATGTTAATGGCACGAATAAGAAATGGTAAGATGTGATCACCGCGAATTGTAATCTGGACAAAATGAGTTCAGTCATCATTCCACCTCCAATTATTTATTTATAATGCCTAGTGTATCTTCTCGTTTCCAAGCATAACTTCGCTTTTTGCTCATTCCTCCCCCCTAATATCA
>DATMYU010000656.1:0-2919 GCA_035560775.1 Desulfosporosinus sp. | reverse complement strand
CCTCTAAATACTCTAACAGAAGTATAGTTGAGGTCTGTCTTTATTGTCAATACAATTAAATCGCCGGTCTACACAAGTCCTAAGCCCATCAGCACATGTTTAGTATTACGGCAAAAAAGGGCTCAGACTGCGCACGAGCACAGCCTAAACCCTTTTTAGAGTCATTCGTTGAATATGGCATCTATAGGAATTTCTCGACTTTGTCAATATTTCTATCCATTTTTCAGTTGAAAACAAGGTTTTAATTTGGATTCGATCCTCTAACATCAAAATATATTCACTTGGATAATCCGTCTCAATCACATCGAAAATTCCCTCTGGAACATCCTGAACATACTTCTTTTTATTATTTGATCGGTTGTAATCAGCTAAATCATTCATTAAACACCTCACCCGCAGGCTGTATTTTATTAATAACAACTAAGGTCTCAGGATAAACGAGTTTTAAAGTCTTCATAACCAAATTGTTTGATGATTTGAATGCCTTCTTTTTTGCTGAAAAGCGCAATAGACGGTAGATTCACACCATTGAATGTGTTGTTCTTCACCATAGTATAGTGGGCCATGTCACAAAATACAAGCCTGTCACCTGGTTTTAAAGGCTGTCTGAAAGAATAATCGCCAATGATATCTCCAGCAAGACAAGTGAGACCACCCAGTCTGTAGGTATAAGGAAATTCACCGGGCTTTCCAGCATCGATTATAGTCGGCCTGTAAGGCATCTCGAGCACATCCGGCATATGACATGCTGCTGAAGTATCCAAAATAATAATTTTCATGCCATTGTCCACTAGGTCAAGAACCGTGGCAGCTAGAAATCCCGTATTCAATGCCACAGCTTCACCCGGTTCCAGGTAAATATCTACTCCATATTTATCCTGAAAAAACGTTATTGAACGGACCAAAGTTTCAATATCATAATCTGGCCTGGTAATATGATGCCCTCCACCAAAATTGAGCCATTTCATAGTTTTAATAAATTCACCAAATTTTTGGTCAACTACTTGAATCGTTCGTTGGAGAGTATCCGAATTCTGTTCGCACATGGTATGAAAATGAAGCCCTTCAATACCCTCCAGCTCACTAGACCGAAAATTAGACAACGTTACGCCCAGTCTGGAAAACTCATAGCAGGGATTATAAATAGGCGTTTCGATCTCCGAATATTCCGGATTAATGCGGATGCCACAGCTTATCTTCTTTGTTGTAATATTATTAACTCTATCTTTAAATCGCTTCCATTGATCAAACGAATTAAAGGTAATATGGTCACAATTACGGAGGATCTCATCAAATTCTGTCTCAATGTAAGCTGGTGCATAAATATGAACTTCTTTTCCCATTTCTTCATAACCCAGCCTAGCCTCAAACAGTGAGCTTGCGGTTACACCTTTAAGATACTTATCCACTAGAGGAAAGACCGAATACATTGAAAATCCTTTTAAAGCGAGAAGAATGCTGCATCCTGTACGTTGTTGTACGGAATGCAGGATTTCAAGATTTCTTAAAAGGAGTCGTTCATCCACAATATAGCAGGGTGATGGAAGTACACTAAAATCTATGTCCAATAATTTTCACCTCAGTCAATGAGAGTTGGCGAGAAACTTTCTTGCCACGGTAGACCACAAATATTAAGTGCTTCCATAAATGGATCAGGATCAAATTCTTCCACATTAAAGACACCAGGTTTTTTCCAAATACCTTTAAGCATCAACATAGCCCCAATCATGGCCGGAACCCCAGTTGTATACGAAATGGCCTGCGACCCCACCTCAGCATAACACTCTTGATGATCACAAATGTTGTAAACATAATAGGTTTTGGGCTTTCCGTCTTTAATCCCTTGCATAATACAACCAATATTCGTTTTACCCTTCGTTCTCGACCCGAGTGATGCTGGATCGGGAAGCATAGCCTTTAAAAATTGTAAAGGAATGATCTGTTGGCCCTCAAACTCAATGGGCTCAATCGAAGTCATGCCAACATTTTCAAGCACGCGTAAATGATTAAGATAATTGTCAGAAAAAGTCATCCAAAATCGTATCCGCTTAATTCCCTTGATATGAATGGCCAGTGATTCTAGCTCCTCATGATACATAAGATATATGTTTTTGGGGCCTATCTCTGGAAGGTCATACACCGTCTTCATAGAAAGAGGGTCAGTTTCGACCCAAGAACCATTTTCATAGTATCTTCCGGTCGCTGTGATTTCGCGAATATTAATTTCCGGGTTAAAATTTGTGGCGAAGGGATATCCATGATCGCCAGCATTGGCATCCACAATATCGATAGTATGGATTTCATCAAAATAATGTTTCTGGGCATAGGCACAAAAGACACTAGTAACCCCAGGGTCAAAACCGCTGCCTAACAACGCCGTTATACCTGCCTGAACAAATTTTTCCCGATACGCCCACTGCCATGAGTATTCAAATTTAGCAATATCAGGCGGTTCATAATTCGCAGTATCCATATAATCAACGCCTGTAGCCAAACAGGCATCCATAATCGTTAAATCCTGATAAGGAAGCGCAAGATTCATGACAATATCTGGCTTAAAATCTTTTATCAAGTCAATGACCTGGTCGGTATTATCAGCATCCAGTTGAGCCGTATGAATGATTGTGCGACTTCCGACCAATTTCTTTTTGATAGCTTCACATTTTTCGACCGTTCGACTCGCGATACAAATCTCTTCAAATACATCCGGATTCTGGCAACATTTATGAATAGCAACACCGGCAACTCCGCCAGCACCAATAATCAGAGCTTTTCCCATTTTAGCACCCTCCAAATCTCTTTTACAACAATGCAAATTATACCTAAACCACTCCAATTAATCAATATTGCTACAAAAAACGAGTCAGATACTAAAATCTATATCACTAAAGCCCGTATATTCAATGGAAATTTATGTAG
>DATMYU010000655.1:0-2208 GCA_035560775.1 Desulfosporosinus sp. | reverse complement strand
TGTCTGAAAAAAATAAAAAGGTCCTTACCACAATAGTAAGGACCATAAGATTTTCCAACTAGCTCATCAATCGACACCCCAAGACTCTCTCAGCCATTCTTTTGGCAATACGAATCATGACTATAAAGATTATAAACATGCCCTATATATAGAAAGCCTTTGTTTCTAAACTTGGAAGCAAAGGCTTTCATAGCATTCAAAGAGTGATTCTAGTTTAAGTTAGCTCTTGGGATTAAAGCTTGAATCGGCTAGTAATCTTTCTTTTGGCACAGGATGATAAGGGACACTCGTAACCAGAATGCTTTTGCGGAATAGAAGCATCAATTTCATCAATTGCCCCGTCTGATTGTGCAGGATATTATGCCATAATTTTTCCGGAACGTATTCAGGAATTGCTATCGTAATTGTGTCGAAATGGCCCTTCTTCTCAATTTTATCAATGTATTTCAATAAATCTTGGACAATAGCTCGATAAGGAGACTCAACAATTTCTAAAGGGATTTCTATATGATGTTCAGCCCAATGCTTGAGCAACTTTTCTGTTCGAGTTTGGTCTGAGGCAATATGAACCGCTGTGACTTGAGGGGTTAAAGCATACGCATATTTTAAGGTCTTTAAAACAATTAGATTTAAATCATAAACCGGAACAATAATCTTATTTTTATAATCTGCCAGTTCAGCTTCTGCCCTTCGACGTTTCACCGTCTTCACATGCCTGTGAAATTCTTCTGCGGCTTCCTGGGTAACTTCCAAATTATGAATCTCGCCCTGATAAACACAACGGATACAACGGAACATCAAAACGAGCAGAGGCATAATTACCATTATGATCCAAGCACCTTGCTTAAATTTGGTCGTAATAAAGACGAGTAAAACTAGGAACGAAACGATTCCTCCAAAACTAAATATTACAAAATCGGACCGCCACTTTACTCCTCTTTCCTCCCAAGTATGCTTTGCCAGTCCCGCGCCCGTTAGAGTAAACGAGATGAACACACCAATTGCGTAAAGCGGAAGCATCGTATGGGTATCTCCATGAAATACAATAATGAGTAAACTGGAAACGAGGAACAACGTCCAAATTCCGACGCTATAAACCAAGCGATCCCCTAAGTTCTTAAAATATCTTGGTGTGTATCCATCTCGTGCCATTAAACTTAATAATATGGGCAAACCAGCATATGGAGTACTTGAGGCAATGACCAGGATTGCTGCGGCAGTCCCCATCAGGACAAAATATGGAATGGTTTTTCCAAATATTATTAACCCTAGCTGGTTAAGGATGGTATTCCCTTCGGCTGGGACAAGGTGATAGGCACCCGCTAAATACGTCAACCCTATCAGTCCAAGGGATACAATGATGGCCAGAATTAACAAGGTTTTAATAGCACTCTTTTGGGCAGGGCTCTTGAACGCCGTAACACCATTGCTCACCGCTTCAAATCCCGTCAATGCCGTTGTTCCCCCTGCGAACGCCCGTGCTAAGATAAACCAACTCATTCCACTGACAGTGGACGAGGCAAGATGCCCTGTTACTACCGCCGTTGGCGTTACGCCATGGACCAAAATTTCTACTAAACCCGTTCCGATCAAAAGCGCTAAGGTCGCAATATAAAGATACACTGGGAAGGAAAATAAGCGAGCTGATTCCTTTAATCCACGCAAATTTATCCACGCCATAAACAGGATAACCAAACAGTCTGCTAGAACTTTATGCCCAGTTAGGGCTAGCCATGGGATAATGCCCGTTAAGTTTTCTATCGCAGAGCTTACACTGACGGCTACTGTCAAGATATAATCGAGTGTCAAGCTTGCACCGGCAATAAGACCAAAATTTTCGCCGAGATAAGCTTTAGCGATGGTGTATGATCCCCCGCCCTCGGGGTATTTCTGAATAGCTTTGCGATAAACAAGGAAAATACTGATCACCAGCAGCACGATAACCAACGAAATCTTACAGATATACGCATATCCCAAAGTTCCAGCCAGAAGTAGGACATATAAGATCTCGTCAGGAGCATATCCCTCAGAAGAAATAATGTCTGAACCGAAAACTGGAACCCCTCCGCCAACGCCAAGTTTTGCCTCATCGGCGTTTTTTGACGATAGTGGATGACCAAAAATAAGAGTACCTAGTTTTAGTGAGAATAGTTTCCTGAAATTGGCCATCAGAAGCTGACGCCTTCCCTCTCTTTATAAGATTTATAG